>JAFWCS010000492.1 GCA_017534365.1 Clostridia bacterium
TCCGTCGTCCTCGCCCTGACCGCCGTCCTTTGCATGGCTGTCCCGACCTTTGCCGCGAACATCACCACCAACGGCGGCAACGGCACCACGCCCGTCAACCTCTATTCCACCGATGACGGCACCCTCGACGGCGATCCCGCCGCGACCGCCCTGTCCGTGACGATCCCGACCGCGCTGCCCGTGGCTGTCGGCATTGATGGCAACACCACCACCGCAACCAATTGCAAGATCACGAACAATTCCTTCGGCGCTGTCCGCGTGAAGTCCGCGACCATGAGCGGCGCGAACGGCTGGACTCTGACCGCCTTCGGCGACAAGAGCACGCTCGCTTCCGAAAAGGTGGACTCCAACAAAATCGGCTTTGCGATGAGCATCGGCGGCGGCAATCAGCTGAGAACCGACGCTTCCTGCAATACCCAGGCGCTCCTGTCCGCGCCGATCACCGGCTGCTATATGTCCGGTGTGGGCGATACGACCAGAAACAGCGTGTCCGTCCTCTATGACGCGATCGTGACGCCGGTGTCCGTGGCCGTAACCAACAGCACCGTTGCGAACGTCGTTTTCGTCGTCGAGTTCGATACCGTTGCGTAATCAAACCATTCCCTTTTTCGGAGGGCGGCGTCTGCCGCCCTCCGCATTTCTATGAAAGGCAGATAAAATTCAAATGAAAACCAAACAGCTTACCACAGTTATACTCCATCCTTTGAATCCGTCTCCGAGACAAAGCACCGGCATACCCTGACCTGCGTCTGCGGCCACACGATCGTGACAGAAGAAGATCATCATGATGATGACAGCGACTGCTACTGCGATGACTGCGGCTATCTGATGACGCGCTTTTCCGTGACTGTGCCGGCGACGCTCTCGCTGGTGATGGACAAGGACGGCAATGTGTATGCCGCGACGAACGCCAATATTTACAACAATTCCACTGCTGCGGTCAAGGTCAACGAAATCGGGCTGACCGCGCAGAACGGCTGGGTCATCGTCCCCTATGCCACCAACATGGCAAATGAGAAGGTGGACAGCAAACAGATCGGTTTCAAACTGAGAAGTGACGAATCCGATGCCGGCGGGCAGATGCCGCTTGCCGGCGACTGGTCGATCGGGAGAGACGAATCCCTTGCTCTGCCGTATGACGCCGTGGTTTCGGCGTCCACCGCGCCGATCGAGGGTGAAACCGTGCTGCAGGCCATGTTTGTGATCGACTGGAGGGATTGATTTGCAGGAAGAAGTGCAGAGCCGGACCGTCACGCTCGCAATCAACACGACAAAGCTGACGGCGCGGGAACTCAAGCAGGCGCTGGAAAAGTTTCTCGCCTATCAGAAGAACCTGCAGAGCGGAAAAGCGCAGACCGGGGATGTGGTTCCGAGAGGCAAACAGACCGTGAAACAGCTTGCCGCGCAGAATGAAGGCATGACGAATATCGAGATCACGAACAAGAACATTCGCACCTTTGACCGTGTGGCAAGGAAATACGGCGTGGATTACGCGGTGAAGAAAGACCGATCCGTGAACCCGCCGAAGTATCTGGTGTTCTTCAAGGCAAAGGATACGGACGCGCTGACAGCGGCTTTTAAGGATTACACCCGTAAAACCGTCCGCTCGAAAGCCCGCAAGGCATCCGTACTGGATAAACTGTCCAAGGCAAAAGAAGCAATCAAAGCTATTCCGGCAAAAGTCAAGCACAAGGAGATTGAGCGATGAACGCGGCCAAAATCAAAAAGCTTTTGATTCCGAACATTCCGTATGTGTTTCTCGCTCTGCTCTTCACCAAGCTCGGGCAGGCCTACCGCCTGACGCCGGGCGCGACATTTTCAGACAAAGCCCTCCGCATTATGGAGGGCTTTGCCGCCGCGTTTGCGTCATGGGCGCCGAGTTTTTACGTGTTTGATCTGCTGGTCGGCGTTATCCTTGCCCTGGTCATCCGCCTTGCAGTCTATGTCAAAAGCAAGAACGCGAAGAAGTTCCGCAAGAACGAGGAATACGGCTCCGCCCGCTGGGGCACGCAGGAGGACATCCGCCCTTTTGTCGATCCGGTGTTTCAGAACAACGTGATCCTCACGCAGACGGAACGCCTGATGATGAGCAACCGCCCGAAGGATCCCAAAAACGCGCGCAACAAAAACGTGCTGATTGTCGGCGGCTCCGGTTCGGGCAAGACGCGGTTCTGGATCAAGCCGAATCTGATGCAGCTGCACAGCAGTTATGTGCTCACAGATCCGAAAGGCACCGTGATCAATGAAGTCGGAAAGCTTTTCCAGATGAATAGCTATCGCATCAAGGTATTCAACACGATCAATTTCAAAAAGTCCATGCACTACAACCCCTTCGCGTATATTCACAGTGAAAAGGAAATTCTGAAGCTGGTGACGACGCTGATTGCCAACACCAAGGGCGAAGGCAAGACCGGCGATGATTTCTGGGTGAAGGCGGAAACGCTGCTCTACTGCGCGCTGATCGGCTACATCTGGTATGAAGCGCCGGAAGAGGAACAGAACTTCACGACGCTGGTCACCTTCCTCAATTCCATGGAAGTGCGCGAAGATGATGAATCCTTCAAAAACGCCGTGGACCTGCTCTTTGACGAGCTTGCGGCGGAAGAACCGGACCATTTCGCCGTGCGGCAGTATGAAAAATACAAACTGGCGGCAGGGAAAACAGCTAAATCCGTGCTGATTTCCTGCGCCGCCAGGCTCGCGCCGTTCGATATTGCGGAGATCCGGGAGATCACGATGTATGACGAGCTGGAGCTTGACACCCTCGGCGACCGGAAATCCGTCCTGTTTCTGATCATGTCCGACACGGACGCGACCTTCAATTTCCTGATTTCGATGATCTACACGCAACTTTTCAACCTGCTTTGCGAAAAGGCAGACGACGTCTATGGCGGGAAGCTGCCGGTGCATGTGCGCTGCCTGATTGACGAGGCTGCAAACATAGGACAGATCCCGAATCTGGAAAAGCTGATGGCGACGATCCGCAGCCGTGAGATCTCGGCCTGTCTGGTTTTGCAGGCGCAGAGCCAGTTGAAAGCGCTCTACAAAGACAGCGCCGATACGATCATCGGCAACTGCGACAGTCGGATCTTTCTCGGCGGTTCGGAGCCAACCACACTGAAGGAGCTGTCCGAAGCGCTCGGGCAGGAAACGATCGACACCTTCAACACCGGCGAAAGCCGCGGCCGCGAAACCTCGCATAGCCTGAATTACCAGAAGCTCGGCAAAAAGCTGATGAGCATTGACGAGCTGTCCGTGCTGGACGGCAGCAAGTGTGTCTTGCAGCTGCGCGGCGTTCGTCCTTTCCTCTCCGATAAGTATGACATCACGAAGCATCCGAACTACAAATATCTTTCGGATTATGACAAGAAGAACGAATTCAATGTTGAGAAGTTTTTGTCAACGAAACTGAAGGTGAAACCTGAGGAAGCGTATGATGTATATGAAATTCCCGTTGAAGAAACGGAGGATTTGTGATATACTGAGCTCAACAAATCGGTATTTGTAGGAATAAAAAGCAAAATCAATATGGAGGACTATGATTTGGCAAAGATGGTTTTAATGATTTCAAGCAGCATTCGCAACAATAATTATCATTAAAACTTTGCTATAAGGAGAATGCATAATGAGATCTGATATAA
>JAFWCS010000493.1 GCA_017534365.1 Clostridia bacterium
AAGACGAGAAAAACCATGCGGATCGGCGTGCTCGCCGCCGGCGTTGCGCTGATCCTTCTGCTGCTTGTGATCGGCATTGCACGCGCCGGCTCCGGCGTCAAAGTCAGCGGCGTTGAAATCCGGGAAGTCACCGATTCCTCGATCGCGCTGCATTGGGAGCCGGTCAAAAAAGCGGACGGCTATCAGATCCTGATCCGCAGCGGCGCGGAGGATGGATTCAAACAAGCGATGACGCTCGACGGCGCACAAAGCGACTGCACCGTTACGAATCTGACGCAGGCGACGCCGTATGAGCTCTGCGTCGTCGCGCAGAAAGGAAGCAAGGAGACCAATCATCCCGCCGTGCAGCGCGCAATGACGCTGCCCATGCAGGGCAAGGTGGATTCAATTTCTCAGGCGATGGACGGCAAGGATCAGCTGCGGGTTGCGTTTGCGCCGAATCCGAAAGCGAGCGGCTATGAGCTGCAGTATATGATCGGCGAGCAGGCGAACTTTGACAAGGCCGAAACGATGACCGTGAAGCCGGATACCGACGCTTTCATCATTTCTCCGGTTTCCTACGATCAGCAGTATTATTTCCGCGTGCGCGCGCTTGCAGGCGAAGGCAAGGACGCTGTGCCCGGCGCATGGAGCGAGCCGCAGGCCTATTATGCCATGGAAGGCGTTGATCTGACCGGCATCGATCTGAACAAGCCCATGATCGCGCTGACCTTTGACGACGGCCCGGGCTATAACGCCGCCTCCGACCGGATCCTCGATATTCTTGAGCAATACGGCGTTGTCGCTTCGTTCTATATGATCGGCGAAAACGTGCTGGATCATCCGGAGAACGTCAAGCGAAAAGTCGCGCTGCACTGCGAGATCGGCAACCATACCATGCGCCACGATCATCTGGGCAAAGCCGTGACTGCGGCGGATATTTCCGACTGCTCGGATGCGATCTATCAATCGGCGGGCGTGCGGCCGTCCTCCTTCCGTTCCCCGGGCGGCAACACGACGGAGCTGATCCGGCAGGAATGCGCAAAAGAGAATATGCCGCTGTATTACTGGTCGCTGGACACGGAGGACTGGAAATACCGCAACGCCGATCACGTTTATAACGCCGTGATGAATCACGTTTCGGACGGCGACATTATCCTGATGCATGAAATTTACGTTTCTACCGCCGACGCCGTGGAGAGAATGATCCCGGCGCTGCTGGATCAGGGATATCAGCTTGTCACCTGCCGCCAGCTGATCGCGGCAAAAACCGGAAAAGCGCCGGAAAAGGGCGTCCAGTATCTTGATGCGGAAACGATCCTGAACGAAACGAGATAAAAAAATCCTGCAGCTTCAGAACGAAGTTGCAGGATTTTTTATGCAGAGGTAATTATTTCGACGTATTCATCGCGATCTGACCGAGGAGCTTGGAAGCCGGCATGGTCTGCAGAACAACCTTGCCCGGGCCGGTGACCACGGTGTTGAACAGGCCCTCGCCGCCGACAAGCATATTCTTGACGCCGCCGACCGATTTGATATCCATGGAGCAGGTCGCGTCCATCATCGCAAGGTAACCGGTGTCAACAATGATCTGCTCGCCCGCCTGCAGCATTTTGGTCTCGACTGAGCCGTCCAGCTCAAGGAACGCAATGCCGCTGCCGGAAAGACGCTGCATGATGAACCCTTCACCGCCGAAGAAGCCCGCGCCGAGCTTGCGGTGGAAAAAGATCGACAGCTCAACGCCGGTCGTGGACGCAAGATAAGCGGATTTCTGACAGATGAGATCCTTGCCCGGCGCAATTTCAACCGCAATGATATTGCCCGGGAAGGTGGAAGCAAACGCGATCAGCCCGCGCCCGCCTTCCGCGGTATAGGTGTTCTGAAACAGTTTTTCACCGCTCAGCGCCTTGGAAAACATTTTTCCGATCCCGCCGCCGTTGGTCTGCATTTTCATATTCGCGGTCATCCAGCTCATGGAGCCGCCTTCGCATTTGATGCTTTCGCCCTGCTCGAGCACGCACTCAACGACCGGCATCGGCGCGCCTTTGATTTCATATTGCATAAGAAAACCTCCTTCTTATAATTTGCAGCTATATTATATCATATATTCATTCCGCTTGCAAGCAGGAAAATCTTTTGCGCAGGAAGGAAATCAAACAACCTGCATCGCATATACTCCATGTGGGAGGGATGCGCATGAACTTTGAAGCGTTTATCAAAAAATACTACGGAACGACGATCGACTACGACGGTGCCGCCGGCGTGCAGTGCGTGGACTTTGCAAAGCTTTATTTGGAAAGTCTGTTTGAAATTCCGCCGTTTTCCGTCGGCAGCGCAAAAAACTATTATTTGAAATTCGATCAGTATCCGACCTTTTCGTCGAAGTTTCACC
>JAFWCS010000494.1 GCA_017534365.1 Clostridia bacterium
GGCGTAATCCGCCGCTGGGATATAGCACATCTCCTTCCTCACCGTGCCGACCGGCGGATCGTTCGGCAGGCTGTCCGGGTCGGGATAGTCCGTCTCCCCCGGCGCGAACGGCGTATCCGCCGTTTTGATATTGCCTTTTTCCGGCGTCACGCCGAAGGCTTCCTGCACGTAATGCCAGAGCGTGCTCTTGATCCAGAACATCACGCCGCAGCCGCCGCACAGACCGTGATACATGTTGAAATAGATCGTGTCCCCCTCATATTCGATGCTGCAGAGATGGAAATTCACGTCTGCCGTGCCGAGCCGCGTATGCTTCCCCGTCACGGGCGCAACGGTCAGCGGACGCGGATTCTCGATCAGATCGATCGTGCCGTCCGCGTGAAGGCGGATCTCCTTTGCGTAATACGGGAAGCGCCTGATCGCGATCTGCGCCGCCGTTTTCAGCGCCGTCACGTTGACCGGCGCGGTCATGACCAGCTTGATGCGGATATTGTATGTGATGAACTTATTTGCTTCATACAGCAGATAGCTGTCGGGATTCTGTTTCATCGCGTTTTCCCCTCTTTCTTTCACGTGAAGCATCCGCGAATGGGTTCCGCCCGGTTCGCGCCGCTCCCGCAGGAACTGATTTTTCTTTATTTTAGCATACCGCACGGCGCAATTCAACCGTGATTTTGATCAAAGTCGCCAAATTCCCGCCGTTTTCGCCTTGAAACGCCGAAAAAAAAGAGGTATAATAGAAAAAGAGAACGAAAGGAGGCTGCGCCATGCGGATCCTCGGTATTGATATCGGCGGCACCAAATGCGCCGTCGTGCTCGGCAACGAAACGGGTGAGATTCTGAAGAAAGAACGGTTTGCGACCGTCGGCTGCACTGAAACGCTGGAACGGCTGCGCGCGCTTGCCGCCGGCATGGCGCCGTTTGACGCGATCGGGGTGAGCTGCGGCGGTCCGCTGGACGCGGCACGCGGCGTCATCCTCTCCCCGCCCAACCTGCCCGGCTGGGATCACGTGGAGATCGTCCGGCTGCTCAGCGAACGCTTTCATGTACCCGTTTTCCTGAAAAACGACGCGGACGCCTGCGCGCTGGCCGAATGGCGCTTCGGCGCGGGCAAGGGCGCGCAGAATCTGATCTTTCTCACCTTCGGCACCGGGCTCGGCGCGGGGCTGATCCTGAACGGGCGGCTTTACAGCGGCGCCTGCGGTCTGGCGGGCGAGGCCGGGCATCTCCGGCTGGCGGACTTCGGCCCGGTCGGCCATGGCAAGGCCGGCTCGTTTGAGGGCTTCTGCTCCGGCGGCGGTCTTGCGCAGCTCGGGCAGGCGGCGGCTGTCGCGCACGCGCAGCAAGGGTGTCCGGTCGGCTTTACCGGCGGTGAAATCACGGCAAAAGCGCTGGCGGAAGCGGCCTATGGCGGCGACGCGGCTGCGATCGAGGTGTTCCGGCAATGCGGACGGATGCTCGGACGCGGGCTTTCGCTGCTGATCGATCTGCTGAACCCCGAGCGCATTCTCCTCGGCGGCATTTTCGGCCGCTGCGAATCCCTGCTGCGCCCGGAAATGGAAAAAGAGATCGAAAAAGAAGCGCTGCCGGCATCCCGGCGCGCCTGCGCCATCCTGCCTGCGGCGCTGGGCGAAGCGATCGGCGACGTCGGCGCGCTGTGCGCGGCGTTGGACGGTCTGCAAACAGCGCAACAACAGAAAAAGGAGGCCTTTGTATGAACCCCCGTTATTATCTGATCGCGAACGCGCATCTGGACCCCGTCTGGCAGTGGCGGGTGCCGGAGGGGCTGGCGCTTGTCAAATCCACCTTCCGTTCCGCGCTGGACCGGATGAAGGAATTCCCGGATTACACCTTCACAAGCGCCTGCGCGGGCTACTACAAATACATTCGCGAGAGCGAACCGGAGATGTTTGAAGAGATCCTGCAGCGGGTCCGCGAAGGGCGCTGGGCGGTGGTCGGCGGCATGTGGGTGCAGCCGGACTGCAACCTGCCCTCCGGTGAGGCCTTCTGCCGGCATCTGCTTTATTCCCAGCGCTTCTTCCGGGAAGCGTTCGGCTTCACGGTCCGAACCGGCTACAACGTGGATTCCTTCGGTCACAACGGCATGCTGCCGCAGCTTCTGAAAAAAGCGGGGATCGGCAATTACGTTTATCAGCGCCCGGACAATCGCCTGGAAAAGCCTGATCTGCCCGCCGAGCCCCTGCATCTGTGGCAAAGCCCGGACGGCAGCGTCGTGCGCGCTTTTCACATCCCGGACAGCTACGCCGGCGACGTGAAGCTTCGCCGGCTGGAGGAGCATTATTTCAACAAGTCGCAGCCGATGATGGTCTTCTTCGGCGTGGGCAACCACGGCGGCGGCCCGTCGAAGGAGCATCTGCGGCACGCCGAGGCGCTGATCGCGGGAGGCGATTTCAAATATGCGACGCCCGATGCATATTTTGACGAAACGCGGGACGTTCCCGCGCCGCTCGTCACCGGCGACCTGCAGCACCACGCCAGCGGCTGCTACAGCGCAAACAGCCGGATCAAGGCGATGAACCGCGCCGCGGAGACCGCACTCGTCACCGCGGAAAAGCTGGACTCGCTCGCAAATCTCCTCACAGGTTCCGGCCTGCACACCGCGCAGCTGGCGCAGGGCTGGGAACGCGTGATGTTCAATCAATTTCACGATATCCTCGCGGGCTGCGCGATCAAAGAGGCATATGAAGACGCGGAAAACGCGTTCGGCTACGCGCGCCAGGTCGCGCTGGATCTCAACACCTTCGCTGCCCAGCGCATTTCATGGCGGATCAGAACGACCGATTTTCTCCACGCGGACACTTCTGAAATGCGGGGCAGGCTGTGGTATCGGGAGGGCGAAGGCTCCCCGGTCGTCGTGTTCAACCCGCACGCGTTTCCGGTGCGTTCCGTTGCGGAATTCGGCTCGCAGTATATTGCCCGTGTGCTGGATTCCGACGGCCGCAGCGTGCCCTTCCAGCTCGTGCGCGCCTCCTACACGGACGGCGAGCACCGGTTCAAATGCCTGTTTGAAGCGCAGATCCCCGCCCTCGGCTACGCCGTTTATTATCTCTATCACAAGGAGGACAGCGCGGAAGCGGCGGCGTTCCCGACGCGCCTGCGCGCAGCGGACGACTCGCTGGAGAACGATCACGTGCGTATCCGCTTCGACCGCGAGACCGGCGCCGTTTCCTCCTGCATCCTGAAAGAGACCGGGAAAGACTATGCCGCCGGTCTGCTCGGCCACGCGCTGGTCTGCGACGACGCTGCCAACGACACCTGGGCGCACGGCGTGTTTGATTTCAACAAGGAGATCGATTCCTTCGGCGGCGGCACGCTGACGCTGGTTGAGCAGGGTCCCGTGCGGGCGACGGTCAAATCCGTCGTGCGCTGCGGCGAATCCGTGCTGACCCGGTATTATTCGCTTTATGAAGACAGCGCGCAGCTGACCGTGCGCACCGTGCTCGATCTGCGCGCGCAGTATCGATCCGTCAAGCTCTCGTTCCCGACGGCCGCAGAGGATCCCGCCGTCACCTGGTCCATGCCCTTCGGTTTCATCGAAAAGCCGGCGAACGGGCAGGAGGAGCCCGCCCACGCCTGGTGCGATCTCCACGACGCGGCGGGCAGCGGACTCGCGCTGCTCAACACGGGCAAATACAGCTTCTGCGCCGTCGGCAGCGATCTGCGCATGATGATCGCGCGGGCCTGCGCTTATCTTGACCACTACGGGCAGCAGTCGCGCGACGATGCAATGGAGTTCCTCGATCAGGGGCAGCAGGCCTTCACCTATGCGCTCATCCCCCATGCCGCGCGCGAAAACGGCGCGCTGCTGCGGGCGGCGGCGCTCCTGAACGATCCGCTGCAGACCCATCAGGAAACGCACCACGACGGGCCGCTGCCGCAAACGTATTCCGCCCTGTCGATCGACCGGGACGATCTGCTCGTCACCGCGCTGAAAGCCGCGGAGGACGGCGACGGCTGGATCCTGCGCATCACGGAAACGGACGGCCGCGCGGTCGACGCGACCGTAGACTTTGCGGCGCTGCGCACGAAGTTTTCGATGCACTGGGGCCCGCAGGAGATCAAAACGATTCGCATCGCCGCTGACGGCAGCGTTTCGGAATGCCTGATCACGGAGTATCCGTCATAATGTATAATACAGTTCGAGCCGCTGCAGACGCAGCGGCTCGATTCTTTTTATTATTCAGCGATTTCGTTTGTCGCCGCCTGCGCGGCTTTGGCCTGCGCGTACTGCGCGAGGATCTCGTCGAGGCGGCTGTAATTCTCCGCCTGCGCGAGCAGCCGTTTTGCATCCAGATAAGGCTTGGCGGCGCGGGCATAGCGCGCGTAGGCGTCAGCGGCCTGTTTGATCTCGGCACCGATCTGCGCGCGCCGCGCCTGCTGCGTTTTCACGGCTTGCTTCAGGGCGGGCAGCGCTTGAGGATTGCCCGCTTCCTTCGCGTTTTTCACGGCCTGCAGCGTCTGCTCCAGCGCTTTGGCGTTTTCCTCCTCCGCGCGGAAGAGCCGGTCAAAAACGCTGCTGTCAAACGGCTCGAGCCCGTGCGGGAAATCGCGTCTGAGCGCCCGGCGGGCAACGGCGACGCTTTCGATCCGCAGAAGCGCCTCCCTGCGTGCCTCCCGCTCCTGCGCGGTTGCGCGCGGCATGGCGCCGATCTCCTGTCTGGTCGGCAGTTCGACGTCAAGGAAACCCGTCGGCCCGCCGGCAACCATCAGCTGCGCCTGCGCGAGCGCTGCCCTGCCCGCTTCAGTTTCAAAGCGGTGCAGCTCCTGCAGCACGCGTGCGGAGATCGCAAAGCGTTCCGTTTCCTGCGCGATCTGCCGTTTTTCCTGCTTTGTCGCCCCCGCAGCCGCCGGCGGCGTGCGGTCCGCATCCTCCCGCGCCTGCGTGATCATGTCGCCGACCTCGATCAGCGTTTCCTCGCGCAGCACGCCGTTGGCAGAATCCTCAAACATGGCGCGCAGCTTCAGCACGGCCACCATGCCCTTCTGATCCGTTTCCGTCAGATCATAGAAGAAGAACGGGATCACGTTCAGCGCCGCGCCGACAACGGAGGCCATGATCAGCACGGAGCAGATGCGCACGAAATACGCGGGATCGAACAGCACGTCGTAGACGTTCGAGCCGTCGTAGCCGAGCGCGTGGGCGGTCGCGGCGTTCAGCCCGGCGCGCTGATAGATCGCGGGCAGCACGGAGCTGGTCGCGAGCGTGATTACGTTGCCGATCAGCCCGACCGCGGCGAACATGCCGTCGATCCGCTCGCCGGTCACATACTGCTGATAATCGCGGATATCCGCCTGAATGCTGGGGTTGAGCAGATGGCCGAGCGAGGTAATGAACTGGTTGACGAAGATGCAGCCCAGCAGCAGCCAGATCGTGCCGCTCTGCCCCGTGCGCCGCACGATGGGCAGCATCAGCAGAATAAAGCCGACGTTCAGCATGTTGGTAACGACGAGGATCTTCTTTTTGCCGTATTTCCGGATGAAGAACGGCGCGACCAGATTCGGCCAGAACGCGGCGTTGCCGGCGATTGCGGTCACAAGCGAATACTGCCCGGGCGAGCAGGCATGCTGATAATTATACATCCAGCCGAGAATATTGCCGAAGGAGGATTCCAGAAAGCCGATCCAGCCCGCAAGCGAGATGATCCAGAAGTATTTGTTGCGCGCGATCGCGCGGATCGCATCCGGAAACCGCACCCGGATCACGTGGGTGCGCGCCTGCACGATCTTCTCCTCCGTGTTCCCATAGGCGAGCAGGGAAAGCAGGAACCCGCCGGCGATCATGAGCGGGAACAGCACGCGGAACACCCGCAGGTCATAGAGCGTGTTTTCGCCCGTGATCAGCCGCGCCACGAGGGGCAGAAAGATATTGGCGATCGAAGGCGAGAAATTCTCGATCACGGATTTGACGGAGAGCACGTCCGAGCGCTCGATGCTGTTGGGCGAGAGCACGTAGATCAGGCTGTCAAAGGCGTCGTTATAGAAATTAAAGAAGAACTGGAAGCCGACGTTGCACGCGAGCACGACGGCGCACTTGCCCATCAGGCTCATGCGTTCATACGGAAACAGGATGAACGCGACGCCGAGGAGCGCCGTCGGAATCCCCATGGTGACGATATAGGGCCGGTATTTGCCCTTCATGGAGCGCGTGTTGTCGATCATCCGCGCGCGCACCGCCGTGAGCGGGAAGCCGGAGAGCACGCTGGCCAGATAAATGCCGTACATCGCGCCGGGATCGATGCCGATCGTGTTGCCGATCAGCGTGTTGCCGATGCTGATGACCATCTGACTGATGCACCAGACCACCAGCTTCTGCCCGATCCCGCCCACGGAGAGCGAAAGGATCTCTTTGAAGCTCATGTAGCGGCCCTTGGCCGGATGCCGCCAATACGTGCGCAGCGAAGTGAAAAACGCGGCGATTTTTGCGCTCATGCTTTGTCCTCCCCCGGTTCGGATTCACGGATCAGGATCGTGGTCACGGAGCGCGGCGTGAGCGTCACGCGCCCGCCCTTCACCGGATGCGGCTGCAGGTCTTCGTCCGCGTCCGTCACGATCGCCGTATGCGCCCCGGCAGGCAGCGAGAGCGTGGCCGCCGCCGGCTGCGGATTGATCACAACCGCCGTTACTGCGCCGTCCTTGCGGAAGGCCGCGACCCGCAGCGCGGGATCGCCGCAATCGGCCGCAATGCGCACCGCGCCGAACGGGATATATTTGGAATAATTGCCGGTCACATAGTAGCGTTTGGTCATCGAAAACGTGCCCGCATCCTGCTCGATATAGATCAGCCCGTCACAGTAATCCACCTCGGAAACAGCGATCCAGTGCTGCCACGCGGCGGCGTTCAGAAGCGTGAGATCCTCCTGCATGGTCTGCGCCGTCACCAGCGCGGACTCCATCCCGGGGTCGCGCCCGCCCTGCATGTGGCACCATTCGCTCACACGAATCTGCTTGTCGGGCGCGTGCCGCGCCATCCAGCGCCGGAAGCGCCGCAGATAGGGCGCCCGCTTGTTGAAAAACGGAACGCGGACCGGATTCAGAAAATAGGAATGCACGTCCACGGCGTCGATGCGCGCGCGCACGGCAGGATCGCGCAGCATTGCGCGGGCATAGCTTTTATTATACCAGCGGATATCGCCGTTTTCAAGGCCGGACAGCCGCACGCCGTCGAGCGCCGGCCGCTGCGCCATCGTCTGCGCGAGCACCCGCATCATCCGCCCCGCGCTGCGCGGGCGGTAGTGGCAGCCCTCCTGCCCGCCGGTCCAGACCCAGAGCGGCTCGTTGATCGGCGAGAGATATTTCACGGGCAAATCGCGGCGCACGAAGGCCTCCGTCACGTCCAGACAGAACTTCGCAAACGCTTCATAGTTTTCGCGCGGCAGATTTTCGCGCGGGGGGAAGCCCTTGTCGCTACACGATGCTCTTCCGATCTTGTAAA
>JAFWCS010000495.1 GCA_017534365.1 Clostridia bacterium
ATTTTCAGCGCACGGGACGATAAGATAACCGTTCTCGTCGGCGGCGAACACGGAAACGGGCATTGCTTCTGTCAGAAGCAGAATCGAAAGAAATATAAGAAGAAGTCTTTTCATACTGTTTCCTCAAATCCTTAGCTGTTGTAATACTTTATTGCGAATTGACCGAAATCAGATCCGTCCTTGCGCGCGTGATCGCATTGAACAGGGAGCGATCGTTCTCGGCCGGCACGTCACAGGCATAATGCCAGATCATCACACCGCCGAGACCTGTCTGCGTCGCCCGTTTCGTTTTTTCATAGATGAGCTCCGGCGTATTGAAGGAAGCGATCAGCCCGTTTCTCTCGTCTGCGGCCAGCCCGTTTTCATCAATTTGATCCCAGTATCCGGCATAATCGTACCAGACCGCCTCACGGGTGGTCGGCCGCGCGTAAAAAGGCAGGCCGAGGTCGATCTGACGCAGGCGGTAGCCCAGCCTCACCATCTCACGCACGTCGTTTTTTGCAAGCGCGAGCGTGGAATGGAAGCCGTCCGCGTCCCAATTGTCATAGCTCATCAGCTCCGCCATATTGATCGCGGCAATGGCGCCGGGCAGGACATCATCAGCACCCTTCTTTCCATGCGTTTCTGCTATCATAATTCTAGCATAATATCAGAATAAGATCAATAGACGCATACATCTTTTTTTGATTTTAAAGATTGCCGCCCGGCAACGTCTCCGATCCGTGGTATACCTGCGATTTCGAAACGGCATTCCGGGATCTTTTCGCCGGCTGTCGGGGACTGCTGGCGTGTTTCAACGATAAAAAGAGGGAGTGAATTCGCATGGCATTTTTTCCGCCGATCCCGCTGATTCGCAGGAATCTGATTGTTCAGAAGCTGCAGGCTTGCGGCGCTGTCTCGCCCGAAACGGCGAAGACGCTCGCCGAAGCCGGCGTGGTCAATCCCAACGGCTTCCGGCGTATTACAGTGAGACTTGTGAAAACCGGCGTAATCAAAAAGGCAGCAGAAGAAAAGTATTATATTGATTAAGCGCTGAAGAATTATGATAATTGAGCATTTTATTGAAAAAGAACGGGAAGGTCGGTATTTCACAATCCCGTTTGAAGTGCCAGAAAACGTGATCAAAATCACGGTGCGCTATGAATACTACCGTCCGACCAAAGGCGTATTCTCTGATCTGAAGCCCTTTAATTGCGTTGATATCGGCCTTGCGGATGAGAGCGGGAAATTCCTCGGCTGGTCGGGCAGCGCGCACAGTGAAATCAGCGTCGGAGAGTTCAGTTCCTCCGACGGGTATCTGACGCAAAAAATAAATCCCGGCAGATGGGAAATCCTTGCCGGGGCGTATCACGTGGAAGACAAAGGCGTGAAAGTATCATACAAGATCGAATTTGAGTTCGCGGGTGAAAAACTGTTTTTCGGCGACCTTCACATCCATACAAGGGCCTCCGACGGCGTATTTGACGCATCGGAAATCGGCAATCTCGCAAAGAAAAGCGGGCTCGATTTCGTTGCGCTCGCAAATCATAACAATTATGCCGAAAACCTGCACCTGCCTTCGATCAACGGCGTCACCTTCATCCCCGCGGTTGAATGGACGCACTATAACGGACATATGAATTTCTTCGGCGTGCCCGCGCCTTTCGGCGATACGTTCATCGCAAATAATAAAGAAGAAATGGACGCCGTCCTCTCTCACGCGCGTTCGCTCGGCGCCGTGATCTCGGTGAATCATCCGAAATGCAGCTTCTGCCCATATCAATGGGGCGATGACGACGCTTTTGAGCTGGTGGAGATCTGGAACGGACCCATGCGCCCGACAAATATCAGAGGGATCGCTTACTGGACGGAGCTGCTGAAGGCCGGCAAAAAGCTTCCCGCTGTCGGCGGCAGCGATTTCCACAAGCCCGGACCGCTTGTAAAATTCGCAAATCCCGTTACCGGCGTCTATTCTCCGGCGCAGAGCGCGGAGGCGCTGCTCGGCAGCATCCGCCAAGGGCACTGCTTTATTTCGGAATCAGTCAAAGGTCCCCGCATTTCACTGAAATACGGCGAATTCCGTATGGGCGACACAGCCGCATATGACCCGGCAGTTCCGCTTGAAATTGACGTCAGATGCAGATATCCCGTAAAGACCGTTCTGGTTACCGATCAGGGAGAAAGAGAGATAAAAGAAACCTCCGTAAAAATCGAATCAACTAAATTCGCATATATCAAAGTTTACAAAAAACACGGCAAAAAAATCCGCGCGGTATCAAACCCGATCTAGTTTGATTAGGAGGAAAGAAAATGGCACCGGAGAATTCCCTTGCAAATACTGTGAAACCCGCAAGATACGGTTTTGCGATGTTCGGCACTTCCATTCCCATCAATATGTTCAAATCGTTCGCGGCGATCTTTTATGTGGATATGCTCGGGCTGGATATGA
>JAFWCS010000496.1 GCA_017534365.1 Clostridia bacterium
CCATGATGATCGAATCGCACTGCACGTGGGCGCGGCAGCGCGCGTTGCCCACGGCGTTCGGATGAAAGACCTGCTTCGAGCTGTCCCGCGCGACGGAGCGGCTGATGATCTGGGAGGAGGCGCCGTCGCCGTTCAGACGCACCTCGATGTCCGAGCGCGCTTCCTGCGCGCCGTGGGTCATCAGGCGTTCGGTGACGATCAGCTTCGCGTTCGCCGCGAGCTCCGCGGTGGTCGTGCGCAGGGTGGAATCCACGCCGCGCACCTGCACCATTTCCATCTCGCACACGGCGCCCTCTTCCTGCTCGACGACGGTGACGGGGTTCAGGATGCGGCCGCCCTTGCCGTCGCCCTCGCCGTAATGCTTCTCAATATAGCGGATGTGAGCGTTTTTGCCGATGTGAAAGGTGTGGATGCCGTCGTGCTGCGAATCGCTGTCGCCCGCGTTGTGGATGCCGCAGCCCGCGACGATCAGCACGTCCGCGCCTTCGCCGATATAAAAATCATTATAAACCAGATCGTTCAGCCCGGTTTCAGTCAGAATGACGGGGATGTGGACGCTCTCGTTTTTGGTGCCCGGGGCGACGATGATGTCGATGCCGGGCTTGTCCGTTTTGGAGACGATCTCGATGTTCGCCGTGGAGCGGCGGGAGACGCCCGCGCCGTTTTTGCGGATGTTGTAGGCGCCGGCCGGGATCTCGTGCAGATCCGCGATCGCTTCCAGCAGCTGTGTGTCAATGCGTTCCATGCTCATGCCTCCTTCTTTCCGTCCACTTCGCCGAGGAGCTTCGGCAGGATGGCGTCCCGCGTGCCGCTCTGGCAGACCTTGCCGCCGGCAATGATGACCATGGTGTCCGCCAGCTGCATGATGCGCTCCTGATGGGAGATCACGATTACGCTGCGTTCCGCCTGCCGGAGCGTGCGGAAGCTTTCGACGAGCATGGAGAAGCTCCACAGGTCGATGCCGGCTTCCGGTTCATCAAAGATCAGCAGCTTCAGATCGCGCGCCATGAGCGTTGCGATCTCCACGCGCTTGGCTTCGCCGCCGGAGAGGGAGGCGTCCATCTCGCGGTTGAGGTATTCCCCGGGGTCCAGACCGACCGCTGTGAGATAGCCGCTGCAGACTTCCTTAGATAGCGTCTTGCCCGCCGCGAGCGAAAGCAGACGGCGCACGGTCAGGCCTTTGAAGCGCGGCGGCTGCTGAAAGGCATAGCCGATGCCGCGCTTGGCGCGCTCGGTGACGGACAGGGCGGTGATCTCCTCGCCTTCGAACAGGATCCGGCCGCCGGTCGGCTGCTCGATGCCCATGATCAGGCGGGCGAGCGTCGATTTGCCGCCGCCGTTCGGGTCGGTGATTACTGTAAAGGAGCCGGCCGGGATCTCCAGATCCACGGAATCGATGATCTCCAGATGCGCGCCGTCCGCGGGCACCTGGAAGGAAAGCTGCTCAAGCTTCAGCATAGGGAAAACCTCCAGAAAGAATCAAAAAACAAAATGGGTCAGGATCATATAGAGCGCCGTGCCGCCCACGATGCTCAGAATGGAATTATCGCGCCAGAACTGCAGCGCAGCCGTTGCGGCGCAGGCGATCAGCGCCGGAGCGCCGAAGGGCGCGGCCGTCAGCTTCAGTGTGCGCAGGCAATAGATCACCAGCATGCCGATGATTGCCTGCGGCAGCGCCTCGCTCAGGCGGCGGATCCAGCGCGGCGTCGACGCTTCGTCTTTAAAAAGCAGGAACGGCAGAAACCGCATCCCGGCCGTGCCGATGACCATCACAACGATCAGCAGCGCGGAATGGAGCTCAGTCCTCATGCGCCGCGCCTCCCTTCCGGTCCCGCAGCTTCTGCACCGCCAGCAGCGCGGCGGTGATCAGCAGCATGGCGGGGATCAGAAAGTGTTCCGCCCCGAAAATCAGCAGGCAGAGCAGCGAACAGCCGATGCCGGTCAGCGCCGGCAGATGGTCGCGGCTGTGCTTCCACTGCGAAGCGAAGGCGGCGACGAACAGCGCCGTCATTGAAAAATCAAAGCCACTCAGATCAAACGGCAGCACGGCGCCGGTGAAATTGCCCAGCATGCCGCCGAGGATCCAGAAGCTGTGGTTGAACAGGGAAACCAGCAGACGAAACAGCCGCGGATCCGTCCCCGGCGGGGTCTCGCCGCTGCAGAGCAGAGAATAGGTTTCGTCCGTCAGCGCAAAAATCAGATACGGTTTTTCTTTGCCGGCCTTCTGATAGGTCTTCAGCATGGAAATGCTGTAAAAAATGTGCCGCGCATTGACGGCGACGGTGGTCAACAGCGCGCTGAGGAATCCCGCGCCGGTCGCCAGCAGCCCGACGCCGACGTATTGACCGGAGCCGGCATAGATCACCAGGCTCATCACTGCCGCCCAGAGCACGCCGTAGCCGGCCTCCCGCAGCAGCACGCCGAAGCCGAAGCCAAGGAAAAGATAGCCGACCATCACGGGCAGCGCCGCCTTCAGTGCGGCGCGCAGCGTTGCTTTTTTCGTTGCGTTCATCGCTTCATCAGAACCATTTATGCTTCTTCCCCAAAAGGATCATGGCCGCCACCGTCACCACGGACAGGGCGATCACGTAGACGTAGCCATACTGCCAGCGGAATTCATGCATGGATTCAAAGTTCATGCCGTACCAGCCGACGATGATTGTCAGCGGGAAAAAGACCGTTGTGATCACGGTGAGCACCTTCATGGTGCGGTTCAGCTTCATGTCGAGCGCGGCGGAGTAGGCGTCCTGCAGATGCTCCACGGCGTTCTGCAGCGAATCCACGTCCTCGCGCAGGCGGGTGATTTTTTTTGCGGCGTTGTTCAGCAGCATCAGCTCGCCGTCCGGCAGCAGGCCGTTGTCGTTTTCATCGAGCGCTTCGACGATATCCAGCAGCTGTTCATAATAATTGCGCATGGTCAGCAGCTGCTTTTTCAGCGCCAGCAGCGAGCGGTTGAAGGCGTCGCCCGTCTGATCGTCCAGCAGCCGTTCCTCCATGGCGGCGATCTCGTTGCCGACGGTTTCCACGTGCTTGGTGTCCCGCGCGACGAGCGCATCCAGGAAACAGCAGATCAGTTTCTCGAGCGTTGCCGTCGCCGGAGAGACCCGGCCGATCGCCTGCTCGAATTTTGCCTTGGTGGAGCCGTCGCGGTCGTCAACGTCCACGACCAGCAGCAGATTCTTTTTGATATAGAGCGCGAGGCAGTCGTCGCCGTCGCCGCCGTCCTCGAGCCGCATCACGCGCAGCTCGGTGAAGGTGTAATCGTCATAGATCTCCACGCCGGAGCGAAAATGCAGGCTCGCCGCCGCGCAGTCCGAAACGGTGGAGGGCGCGAAGCCGAACTGCGTGCAGCGGCGCTGCAGCTCTTCCACACTGACAAAGCCCGCGGTCAGCACGCCGGGATGCACTTCGTCGCCGGGAACCGTGCGCACCGCATCCGTAATCTGATAAAACAACCGCATCTCCTCCGTTTCGAAAAATATCAAATCATTTTAACATAATCCTGCCCGATTGTAAAGGACCAATGCCCGGGAATGCGGCGCTTTTTTCAAAAAAACCTTGACGAATCCGAAAAAATCGTCATAATAATAAGAAACGCCGCTTATATAAAAAAGGAAAGGAGATGTGCGAAATGAAGCATCCATCGGCGTCTTCGGACGCGGCGCATCGGCGCGCGCACGTGATCGTGCGCACCGGCGTGATCGGCATCCTGACAAATCTGCTGCTTGCGGGCTTTAAGGCGGCCGTCGGCGCGGCGGCGCATTCCATCTCGATCACGCTCGACGCGGTCAACAACCTCTCGGACGCACTCTCCTCCGTCATCACGATCGTCGGCACGCGGCTGGCGAACCGGCTGCCGGATAAGAAGCATCCGCTCGGTCACGGGCGGGTGGAATATATCAGCGCGCTGGTCGTTGCGGCGCTGGTGCTTTATGCCGGCGTGGCGGCGCTGGCGGAATCCGTCAAAAAGATCCTGCATCCGGAAGCCGCGGATTATTCCGCGCTTTCGCTGATCGTGGTCGCGGCGGCGGTCGCGGTCAAAATCGTGCTCGGCCTTTATGTGAAGCGGCAGGGCAGGGCGGTCGATTCCGGTTCACTGATCGCGTCCGGCACCGACGCGCTCATGGACGCCGTGCTCTCCGCTTCCGTGCTGGCCGGCGCGCTGATTTTCCTGCAGACCGGCGTTTCGCTGGAGGCCTATATCGGTGTGATCATCGCGGGCTTCATCATCAAATCCGGCGTGGAGCTGGTTTTGGAAACCATCAGCGATCTGGTGGGCCGCCGGGCGGATCCGGCGCTGACAAAACAGATCCGCGCGCTGCTGGAAGCGGATCCCGCCGTCCACGGCGCCTATGATCTGGTCATGAACAATTACGGCCCGGACCGCAACTATGCCTCGGTCCATATCGAACTGCCGGATACGATGACGGTCGATCAGGTGGACG
>JAFWCS010000497.1 GCA_017534365.1 Clostridia bacterium
GGCACGTCGGCAAACACGGGATGCATGGCAAGCCCTCCTTTCGGAATCCGGTCTAGTCATTTGTATTTTATCACGCCGCGCGCGGAGGAACAAGAGCAAATGTTAAATTTTTTGCACCGGTTGCATAATCCGGGATCTTATGGTAAAATATAGTTTAATTGATTATTATTATTTTGAACGATTGGAAGGAAGCGACCTTTTGAAACGCTTGTTTGTTCTCCTGTGCGCGTTTCTGATCCTGCTCACCGCGCTTTCTCCGGCCGCAGCGGCGGCGGAGGCGACAGCGTCGAAGCGGGAGGAAACGCCGCTGATCCTGATCTCCGGCTTCATGTGCTCGAAGCTGTTCACCGATTTCGGCACGGACGTGCAGACGCAGGTCTGGGGGCTGAACGCCGGCGAGATCGCGGCGCAGATCCGGAAGGACGCCGGGAATTTCGTGCCCGCGCTGTTCGGCCTGCTCGGCGGCAACGCGGAACGCTTCGGCGCGGTGGTCGGCGACGGGGCAACCCGCGTCATGGAAAAGCTGAAATGCACGCCGCAGGGCGTCTCGGTCTATCCCGTGACCCATTATCCGAATACGCCCGCGACCTCCAGCCTCGCCTATATGCAGACGCACGACGACGGCGCGTATCTTTATGAAAAGAACTTCTGCGAGTATATTTCCGAAAAAACCGATCCGAACCGCGTCTTCTGCTACCAGTATGATTCCCGTCTGGACGCCGTCACGCTCGCAGAGGAGCTGAAGGACTTCATCGACGCCGTGCGCGCAGTGACCGGCAGCCGGCAGGTCCGGCTCTTCGCGCTCAGCTACGGCGGTCTGATCGTTTCGACCTATCTGACCTACCACGGTGCAGAGAACGCCGTGGAGCGCGTCGTGATGAGCGTGCCCGCGCTCGGGGGCACGGATATCCCCGCCCGCATCCTGCGCGGCGACATCGCGCTCGCGAAAGAAAGCCTGATCATGTTCGTCGGCACGGCGCTGGGCGGCGAAAGCAATTACGCCCGCCTGCTGGAATCCGACCGCGCAGGCTGGATCGACCGCTTTGCGCAGGCGCTCAGCGGCGGCCTGCGGGAGATCGCGCGCAACTGGGGGAGCGTCTGGTCGCTGAGCGCCAACAGCGACTATGCCGCGCTGAAGGCGGAATTCCTCGATCCGGCGGAAAGCGGCGCGCTGATCGCGCGGCTGGACCGCATCCACAACGAAGTGATGCCGCATCTGCGTGAAACCTTTGCCGCCTGCCGGGCGCGCGGCACGCAGATCTCCATCCTTTGCGGCACCGGCAGCCCGCTGGTCACCGGCGGCCCGCTCAACGGCGATATGATCCTGCCGGCGTCCGGCGTGAGTGGCGCAAAGACCGCCCCGCTCGGCAAGCGCTTTGCCGACGGCTACGTGCCGGACGGCGCCGGCTGCAGCGATCCGGCGCATTGCCACGTCTCCCCTTCCATGGAGATCGACGCCTCCTGCGCCTATTTGCCGGAAAACACCTGGTTCATCAACGGCCACTATCACGGCCAGTATTTCTATGAAGACTACACCCGCTCGCTGGTGACGAAGCTACTGCTCACGGATGAGCTCCGGGACGTGCACAGCGACCCGGCCTATCCGCAGTTTGAAACCTCGTCCCATCCTTACCGCACGCTGCACGTCGCCTTTGACGAAAGCCCGAGCGGCTACGTTTCCGACGCGGACCGCGCGCTGGAGATCCGCAGCCTCACTGAGGACTGCTATATCCGGATCCTCTCCGTGGTCGCGCAGGATCTGCCCCTGACCTTCGACGTCAGCGGCTCCGGGCTGCTCGCGCCGGGCGAGACCGTGCGTCTCCCCTTCTCAGGCGCCCTGCCGCAGGTCGCGGGCAAATGCGCGCAGCTGACCGTCAATTATCTCAAGCTCGGCAGTCCGCATCCGCTCTGCACCTGCACGGTGAACGTGACCGTGCAAAACGGCGCGCCGCTCCCGGCAGCCGGCGGCCTGGTCCCGCTCGAGCAGGACAGCGGCTTCCGCCGCGCCGTACCGGAATTCCTCTATCGCGCCGTTGAACGCTGCGCTCTGCGCCAGAGCGTCGAATGCATTTATGATACCGTGCGCAGCTTTTTTGACTGATCTTTTGCCGGCGGCGGCCGCAAACTCAGTCAACGGCGGCCGTTTTCGTCCTTTTTTGTCTTTTTCTGCGAAAAACTCAGAAGAAACGCTTGCATTTTATTGGAAAGTATGTTAAGATACCGTTACGAATGTTTGAAAAAACTTGAAAGGATTCTTGGACGAACGCACACATCGTCCGGGAAAGGAGGATCATCGCTTTGAAAAAACTGAAAGCATTCATTTCCATCCTGCTGGTCCTGTGCATCTTCGCTTCGACGGTTGTCATGGCCAGCGCAAAAGGCGTCAACTCCGAAAACCAGAATTCGCTGGAGAATGTCGCCACGATGTATCTCTGCGTTTCCAACGGCAATCCCAAGATGCCGCACATGTGGATCTACATCCTCAACACGTCCGACTCCCCGCTTTACGTGGCCGGCTACAAAATCAAGCCGGGCAGCTCCCTCTCGATGGGCTGCTTCACGGATCGCGGCAGCGGCGAAGGCATCCACTTCAACGTGGAGCGCTACTGGGTGAAGGACGCGACCTATGACCGCACCTTCTGCATGTCCACGCAGGTTTCCCGCGGAGAGCTCGACCGCGTCGCCTCCCTGCTGGGGCGCCACAACTACTGGAATTACCTGTTCAACTGCGCATGGTTCGCCATCAGCGTGTGGAACACCTGCTCCCCGCGCAAGATGATTTATCTCTTCGCGCCGCAGATCGAGCGCGTGCTCATGATCGCGCTCGGCGCCCGCAGACCGAACATCAAGTTCCAGAAGCTGTATGATGAAAGCCTGGTCTTAAAGTACACCTCCGATGGGCTCAAGCCGATCAATCACCGCGTCGTGCTGACCAACACAGGCATATAATCAGCCATTCATGCAAGCCTGAGAGGCGGCCGGAACCGGCCGCCTCTTTTCCGTTTTTCACTAATAAAAAAGGAGAGGATCAAATGAAAGTCACACCCGACAGCACCCTGCGAGATATGATGGCAACACCGGTCGGCAGCGACCTTGTGAAAATGGTCGCCTATCACGCAGGCATCCCGGACCACGTGATCCGCAACCCGCTTATCGGTCGCCTCAAGCTGCGCACGCTGCCCAAGCTCCTGGGCGACAAGCTGCCCATGGCGACCGTCGAGCATCTCTGCGATCTGGTCGGCTACACGCCCGAGCCCGTCGTCCTGGCCGGCAAGGCCGAGCCGAAGTGGTGGAAGGAAGCTGTCATTTATCAGATCTATCCCCGCTCCTTCATGGACGCGAACGGCGACGGCATCGGCGATCTGCCCGGCATCCTCTCCCGGCTCGATTATCTCAAGGACCTGGGTGTGGACGCCCTCTGGCTCAGCCCGATCTATGACTCCCCCAACGACGATATGGGCTATGATATCCGCGATTATCGCAAGATCATGACCGAATTCGGCACGATGGAGGATTTTGACACCCTGCTGGCCGAGATCCACAAGCGCGGCATGAAGCTGATCATGGATCTCGTGGTCAACCACACCTCCGACGAGCACGCATGGTTCCAAAAGGCGCTCGCCGGCGACGAAAAATACAAAAACTACTATATCTTCCGCAAGGGCAAGGGCCCCGGCGTGCCGCCGAACAACTGGACCTCCCTCTTCTCCGGCCCGGCGTGGAATTATTATCCCGAGCTCGACGAATGGGCGCTGCATCTGTTCTCCAAAAAGCAGATGGATCTCAACTGGGAAAACCCGGAGCTGCGCGCTGAGGTGGCCGACATGGTCTGCTGGTGGCTCGAAAAGGGCGTGGACGGCTTCCGCATGGACGTGATCAACATGATCTCCAAGGTCGACGGCCTGCCGGACGGCAATTCGCTCGTGGGCGAGGTCATCGGCTACGGCGGCGAATACTATTTCTGGGGCCCGCGCCTGCAGGAATATCTGCATGAGCTGAATGAAAACGCCTTCAAAAAATATCCGGATTCCTTCTGCGTGGGCGAAACCGGCGGCATCGGCACGGAAATGGCGAAATTCCTTGTGGACGATTCCCGCGAGGAGATCCGCGAGACCTTCCTGTTTGATCAGCTGGAAACGCCGGGCAAGGAGCGCTGGAGCGACTATCGGTATGATTTGAAATACCTTAAGCAGCTCTTTACGCGCTATCAGCTGGAGATGCACGGCTCCTCGTGGCCGACGCTCGTGATCGAAAACCACGATAACCCCCGCATGGTCTCCAAGGTCAATCCCGACAGCAGCTTCCGCCGTCCGCTTTCGAAGCTCATCGGCGCGATGCTCCTCACCGGCCGCGGCACGCCTTATATTTTCGAAGGCGAAGAGCTGGGCATGATGAACTGCGATTTCAACGATATGAGCGAGATCCG
Organism: Clostridia bacterium; assembly: GCA_017534365.1. GTDB lineage: Bacteria > Bacillota > Clostridia > Oscillospirales > Acutalibacteraceae > CAG-177. The sequence goes on from JAFWCS010000497.1 coordinate 4,427, forward strand.
CGACGTGGAATCCATCAACAAATACGATGCGCTGCTCAAGAAGGGCAAGACCCCCGCACAGGCTTGGAGGACGATCCTTGCCGGCAGCCGCGATCACGGCCGCACGCCGATGTGCTGGGATGCGACGGAGAACGCCGGCTTCACCTCCGGCACGCCGTGGATCCGCGTCAACGGCGACTATCAGACCTGCAACGCAGAAGCTGAAGCCGCCGATCCGTTCAGCCCGCTGCATTATTACAAGGCGCTGATCGCCCTGCGCAAGGCGGAGAAGGAAACGCTGGTCTACGGCGACTTCCTGCCGCTGAAAACCGACGACCGCACCTTCTGCTTCTATCGCGAGAGCGCAGTAGGCAAATTCTATATTGAAATGAATCTGACGCAGCAGTGGATCAAACGTCCGCGCGCGGCAGAGGGCGTCTGCGCGCTCTCGAACTACGCGAAGCCAACCGGTCAGCTGCGGCCCTATGAGGTCAATCTGTATCGCATTTAACGCGACGGGAGAAATGCGCATGAAGCGAAGCCTGCTTCGCTGAGATCCTATCGGATCGAAATCATTCTCTTTTATGTGCTTGCGCTCGGCGCGATGATCGCCGCCGCTTTCGCGGATCTGCGGCTGGATATCGCGCTGAACGACCCTGCGGATTTCATTTCCAACTGGTTCGCCCGCACCGGCGAAATGCCGGCCTACGGTGTGCTGCTGCTCGCTTCGGCCATGCTCGCGAAGCTTCTGACCCGCCCGTGGATGCGCGTGGGCGCAGGGATCGCCTGCGTGGGCTGCGGCGTCTATTTCGGCCTGTATGTCGCGCGCCGCTTCTTCCTTGAGGATACGTTCCGCACGGGCTGCGGCGTCCTCTGGGGCGCGGGCTTTGCGCTGACGCTGCTGCTCGCGTTTCGGTTTATCTCCATTCCGGAGCATCTGCGCAAGCCGCTGCTCTGTATGGCCGTGATCGGTCTGGCCGTCTGCGCGGCGGAGACCGGGCTGGTCAACCTGCTCAAGCTGCTCTGGGGCCGCACCCGGTTCCGCGATCTGGACGCGGCCTATACGCAGTTCACCGCCTGGTATCACCCGAACGGCAACACCGGCGACCACTCCTTCCCCAGCGGCCACACCGGCAGCGCGGGCATGAGCTATCTGCTGATGCTCCTGCCGTTTGTGAGCGACTTCTGGCGCAGGCACCGCCGCCTCGCCTTCTGGCTGGCGTTCTGCTACACCACCACCGTCGCCGCCACGCGGCTGATCATGGGCGCGCATTATCTGAGCGACGTTGCGATCGGCGGCACAATCGCCTTCACCTGCGTGCTGATCGGCGTGAAAACCTATGAAACGCTCGCGCAGCGCGGAAAACTCCGGGGGAACTGAGCAAAACCCCGCGGCGTCATTTTTCGACGGATGATTTTGCTTGACATTCGCTGAAAAATGATGTATAGTATATAAATAGTAACGGTGTTTATCGCCGCAACCGAATAGTTCCGCTCGTGGCGCAGCTGGATAACGCAGCAGATTCCGATTCTGAAGA
>JAFWCS010000054.1 GCA_017534365.1 Clostridia bacterium
CTGGATCTGGACCATATCCCAGTCATAATCGTTCAGAATGAACTCGAACTCCTCATAGGGACCGTGGAAGGAGAAGCATTTGAAGCGGATCTTGCCCGCGCGCTTCATATCGTCAAAAAACGCAGGCGCGCCGATCTCCTTGAAGGACTCCCACTCCTTTCTGTTCAGGCCGTGCATCAGATAAAAATCGATGTGGTCGGTCTGCAGCTTTCGCAGCTCCTCCTCCAGCAGCGCCTCCATGCTTGCGCGGTCCTTCACGGCGCCGAGCGGCATCTTCGTGGCGATGGTGACCTTGTCGCGGTAGCCGTCGCGCAGCGCCTTGCCCACGACGATCTCGGACGTTTTATCCAGATAAACGTAAGCGGTGTCGAGATAGTTGACGCCGCCGTCGATCGCCTGCCGGATCAGCCGGATCGCCTTCTGCTCGTCGATCGTGCTGTCGCCGGACGCCGCGCCGTTGAAGCGCATGCAGCCCAGGCCGAAAGCCGAAGCCTGCACGCCCAGCTTGCCCATGGTGCGGTATTTCATAGCCGTAGTCCCCTGCCTTTCTTATTCCGTTTTGATTTTAACACAAACGGGTGCTTCGTTCAAGTTCTTTCGCGGGCATTCTAGTATTCAAAAATGAACGCTGCAATGTCGTCAAGGACGTCGTCGCCGATGTGCCGCTCGACTGTATTCCGCAGACGCCTTCAGGATGCTGGTGTGGATCGCGCTGACAAAGAGATGATTCAGCTCCGGATAGAGCCTGTATTCCGTGTTTTCACGCCCGGCAAGCTGCGCCTTGAATTGCTTGAAATCCTCCTTCGCAAGCACCTGAAAATCCTTGCCGCCCTGCAGGATAAGCGCGGGCTTCCGGCTCTCCAGCAAATACGCCGCGGCGGTTTTCCGCCCCATTTCCTTGAAATAATAAAGGGACAGGCTGCCCGCGAATTTCTTCTTTTTCGCCACGTTGTCCGGCAGATCGTAAAGCCCGTCGAATTTCTTTGCGAAGAGCTTGTATTCCAGCGAGACGATCGCTTTCAGAAGCGGATTGCCGTCGCCGGACTGCCGGAGCTGCCGCAGCACGATCTCCTCGAGCCGAAAAGGCGTGCCCGCCATCAGGATCAGGCCGCGCGCATCTGCGCCTTCGGCGTCGATCCGGGGCGCGAGCATGGCGCCCATGCTGTGGCCCAGGAGAAAGATGCGGCTGCCGTCGATCTCCGGCGTCTGCCTGAGCAGCGCGACCGCAAGCAGCGCGTCGTCGATGGTCTCCTCTTTTACGGTCAGCAGTGTTTTTTTCATCTTCCGGGCGTGCGCGAAGGTGCGTTTGTCATAGCGAAGCGCGGCGACGCCGCGCGCGGCCAGCCCCTCGGCCAGATCCCGGAACGGCGTGAGCTTCATGACCCGTTCGTCCATGTTGCTCGGTCCGGAGCCATGCACCAGCACGACGGCCGGCACGGGAGACGACAGGTCGTCGGGCAGCGTCAGCAGCCCGTTCAGCGGATAGGCGGTCCCTTGGCCGACGATGATCTCTCTGCAGTCCATTGTTCGTCCTCACATTCCGATTGATCGGGCGCGCGTGCAGCCGTTTCGGGCCGGCGCGGCCTCGAATAACGCTTTCTTTTTTCTTCCCGCAGCGTCAGCGCGCCTGCGGCAAAGCGGCTTTCAGCACCGGCTCGAGCGCCGCCGCCATGCAGTAAAAGCCCAGATCGTTGGGGTGACAGCCGTCCACCGTGCCGGAATCTCCGCCGAAGAGGCGCAGCATCTGCGTGCCGTCGAGGAAGAACACGTGCCGGTCGCCGTTCTGCGCCGCCGTTTCCCACGTCCGCCGGACGATCTCCCGCCGAAGCAGCTCCTCCGCGTCCGGATTCGGCTGCGGACGGGAAAGCAGGAGGATCGGCAGCTCCGGCTGCCGGTCGCGCACGGTCCGGAAAAACGCAGCGTGCGTCGCCTCCAGATGCGCGGGATCCGGCGCGTTATGGTCGTAATCCAGCACGAACGCCGCCATCCGCAGCCCGGCGATGTAGTCCGCCATGCAGGGCTCCCCCTTCGCGCTGCCGGAGAAACCGAGATTCAGGTGGTCACAGTCCAGACGCCGCGAAAGGATATTCTGGTAGGCGTTGCCGGGGCGCGAGGCGCAGCCGCCCTGCGTGATGGAGGAGCCGTAATACACCACGGGCTCCGCCACGGCGTAGGCAGGCGCATTTTTCAAAATGCTGCCGGGCGGGAAGCCCAGCTCCAGCCGGCGCACGCCGCTGTAAAGCGGAAAATGCACGGTGATCTCGCGCAAGCCGCCCGCCCCGAGCGTCAGCTCCGCCGTAAAGTCGTTTGCAACGTCCATCGGCGGAATGAAGGTCCCGCGATAGACGCCGTCAGCGTAAAGATCGAAGCCCGCCGAGCCGGTGAGCGCAAAATGCGGCATTTTGGTCACCGCGCGCATGGCGGCGCGCAGGGTCACGCGCTGCGCGTCGGTGCAAAAGCGCACGCGCCCGCCCGCGGTGTGCAGGTTCAGCCCCTGCACGCCGTCATTCGCCGCCGCGGCCACGTCAAAGGGCAGGCGGTAATAGCCCTCTGCGTCCCGCAGCAGGCCGTGCACCGTGAACGGCGGCTGCGCAGCGTCAAAGAAGACGGTCTGCGCCGTGCCCGCCGCTTTCACGATAAAGTTCTGATCATAGTTTTCGATCTGCATGATTCTGTTTTTCTCCTTTGATCAGACAGACGCCTTTCTGTCATTCAAAATCCGCCTGTGTGAAGTCCCCCTGCATGGTCGCAAGGCCGATGTATTCCACGCCGCCGCAGCGGCCGTTGTACCAGAGCCGCCACAGATCGTTTTCCGCGTCATAGAGCGCCGACGGTTTGTAGCAGGCGTCGGCGTCCCATGCGCCGGCGGTCGGCGAAACGAGCGGATTCAGCCGGCAGCGGCGGAAGTCCGTGACGCCGTCCTACGAAGCGGCGCAGCAGATGCAGGCGATGTGGATATCGCGGTAGCCGATGTAAAACAAAAGATAGCCGAGCGCCGGATACGGCAGCACCTGGCAGCCGCCGATGCGTTCCCGCTCATATTCGTTTTCCGGCGCGTTGGTCAGGATCGGATTCAGCGGCGACTTCGTAAAATGGATCCCGTCGTCGCTTTCGGCGTAGCAGAGTACGTTCGGCTCAAAGGTTTCGCCCGCGCTGTACCACATCCGGAATTTCCCGTTTTCAAAAAGCACGCAGGGATTCATGACCGATTCGCCCTCCCACGGCGCCTCCGGAGAAAGCGCGGGGCGGTCGGTCAGTCTGCGGAAGCGCAGGCCGTCGTCGCTTTCGGCAACGCCGATGTAGCTGTTGCCGTGCGCCTGACCGGTGTACCACATCAGCCAGCGGTCGCCGGTTTTCAGCACACAGTTGCGGTTGATCAGCTCCTCCCAGCCCGAGGCCGGGTTCGGCAGGAGCGTTGCGCGCGGCGGCGTCCAGCGCAGTCCGTCGTCGGAAAACGCCACTGCCGCCGTGTTGTTTTTGCGCCAGGAGAGATCCATGCGCAGACGGCCCTCCCCGCCGGCCGTCACATAGACGTCAAACAGCGTGCCCGTTGCGGGATCGCCGTAGATCGGATTCATTTCATGCTTTCGGAATGCTTTCATGCAAGCGCACCCTTTTCTTTTTTTGATCGAACGGAGAAAACCGGTCTTTTCCGCTTCGCCCGGTTCAACGCGGTCCTCTCCGCGCCCGCAGCGTGCCGTTTTGCGCGGCGCATTGTCCTCTTTGATTATATCAATTGTTTTGCGATTTTTCAATCTTTTAAAAAAGAAATCCTAAAAGAAAACCGGGCTGCCGATCGAAAAACGGTCGGAAGCCCGGGATTGCTTTTTTATTCTGCCGGCGCGGCGTCGTCTCTGCTGTATTGATACCCCTCCGGCGTGACGCGGATGACCTGATCCGCGTATTTGAGCGCCGCGTGGCGGTGCGTCACGCACAGGACGGTGGGGTGATGCGGCAGGGCGGCGATGGAGGTCAGGATCCGCTTTTCCGAATCGTGATCCAGTGCCGAGGTCGCCTCATCCAGGATCAGCACCGCCGGCTGCATCATCAGCGCGCGGGCGATGGAAATGCGCTGTGCCTGCCCGGTGGACAGACCGGCGTTGCGCTCGCCGATGCGGGAGTGGATGCCGTGCGGCATCGCGTCCACGAAATCCAGCGCGTCCGCAAGGCGCAGCGCCTCGCGCGCCTGCTCCTCTTCCGCGTTGTCAACGCCGAAGCAGACGTTGTCCAGGATCGTGCCGCTGAAGAGCGTGTTGCCCTGCGGCACATAGCCCATCCTGCGCCGCAAGGCGCGGCCGGCAGGGTAGGACTTGCCGTCGGGCGTGATGTATGCGATCTCGCCGGTCTGCGGCGTGAGCAGATGCATCAGCAGGTGCAGGAGCGTGGTCTTGCCGCCGCCCGAGGGGCCGACGATGACCGCGATCTCGCCCGGCTCTATGTCACAATGAAAATGATTGATCACCTTTTCGTCGCGGCCGGGGTACTGGAAGTTCAGATCCCGCGCCACGATGCGGAAGGCGTCGCCTTCCGGCGGCTCCGCATCCTCCGTTTCACCGGTGTCGCCGATGAAGGTCACCTCATCGAGCTTGCCGGCCGAAACGAGCGTGCGCACGAAGGCGGGCAGCGCGGAGGCGAAGCGGGAGACCGGGCCCTGGATATAGCCCTCGAGCGCGATCAGCATCGACAGCGTGCCGTAGGTGACGACGCCCCGGTGCAGATTCATCAGCGACCAACCGAAGACCAGCAGGTAGCCGGCGTTGAAGAAGACGTCCATACCGGTGCCGGTGATGCAGGAGAAGCGGTTTTTCTTTCGCAGCGCATCCACCTTGGCATGATACAGCTGCTCCAGATGCGCGGACTGCGCGTCCTCCCTGCACATCGCCTTGACCACCGCCAGGTTGTTGCACAGCTCCGTCTGAAACGAGGATTCGTTGACGCTCGCCTGCCGCATTCCCTCCTGCAGCGGCATCATCCGCAGACGCAGGAGCAGCATCGTGATTGCCGAGACCGCGCCGCCGGCCAGCAGGACCAGCAGGATCTCCCGGTTGACGGTGAAAACGATGCAGGCCGTCACCAGCAGCTGCAACGCCGCGCCGACCAGACCCGGGAAGACGTTGCAGGCAAAGTCGGCGATCTCGGAGGAGTCACTGGAAATGCGGGTGGTCAGATCACCCACGGACATCGAGGTGACCTTCAGCATCTGCGCCTGCAGCACGGCCTCATAGACCCGCTTGCGCACGCTGAAGGTGATCTTGACGTAATACATGGAGGTCAGATAGCCGAGAATGCCGCCGCCGATCGTCCACACGGTGAGCAGCACCGCATACAGCACGAAATGGCCGGACATATCCTCGGTGGTCGACCGGTCGATCATCTGCTTGACAAAAACGGAGAAGAAGATCCCCATCAGCATCTGCGCGATATTCAGCGCGAGGATGCCGAGAAGATAAAGCTTGAATTGTTTGACCACCCTTGAGACCCAGGAGAGCAGATAGAGA
>JAFWCS010000498.1 GCA_017534365.1 Clostridia bacterium
AATGATAACGGTGACGGAATCATCTTTGAGCATAAGCCGAAATCGTTGAAGGCTAAGAAACACCGCATCCGCGTCATCCATATCAAATATGATTTCGTCGGCTTCATCCCGATCAAGAGTCTGATACAGTATGCCGAAGAGGCAAAGGCAAGCGAAGCACAGGAAATTCCTGCTTGACAAGTTGCTGCAATCCATCTATGTGCAAAATCGCAAAAGAAAGACACACGAGTGCAAAGAAAACCGGCGCGACCAAAGCCGCGCCGATTTCCTTGATACTATTGGTTTTTCTGATTATTCTAGAACAAACGTAAAAATACTGGGTTATGAGTACCTGCCCGCCGCAAGCCTCTTTTTTGCGCTTAAATATCATCCTGTCCGGCGTGAACCGCGGCCTCCGTGTCGCGAAACAGCAGCGAGACGCACCAGATGCCGGCCAGCGCGACCAGTGTGTAGACGATCCTGCTCAGGACTGCGCCCTGCCCGCCGAAGATCCACGCGACGATGTCGAACTGAAACAGGCCGATGCTGCCCCAGTTGAGCGCGCCGATGATGACAAGCACAAGTGAAATTTTATCAAGCATCGTTTCATCTCCTTCCATGCTTTCGCTGCTAGTATGCGCGGCCGGGATGCAAACTATGCAAAAAAGAAACGCGCCGCCGAAAATTTTTCGACGGCGTGATCTGTTCATATTAATATTGGAAACGAACGTCGCTGTCCGCCAGCAGGGGCGCGGTCTGATCCTTCTGCGAAAGGATCGGATCCTCGACGCCCCAGTCGACGCCGATCGCCGGGTCGTTCCAGCGGATGCTGCGGTCGTCGGCGGGGGAATAGAAGTTGTCCGCTTTATAAAGCAGCTCCACGTCGTCCGTGAGTGCCACGAAGCCGTGCAGGCAGCCGCGCGGCAGGAAGAGCTGCTGTTTATTCTCCGCGCTCAGCTCCACGGCGATCCATTGCAGATAGGTCGGCGAGCCGGCGCGCAGATCCACCGCCACGTCGCGGATGCGCCCGCGCGTGCAGGTGACGAGCTTGGCCTGCGCCATGGGATCCTTCTGGCAGTGCAGCCCGCGCAGCGTGCCCTTGCGGGCGGAAAAGGAGCGGTTGTCCTGCACGAACTCGGCGTTAATGCCGAGCGCGGCCAGCGTCCGCCTGGAATAGCTCTCATAGAACCAGCCGCGGTGATCGCCGAAGACCTGCGGCGTGAGCAGAAGCACGCCGTCAAGCGCCGTCTCAGAGCATAACATTGCCGTCCTCCGTTCCCCAGCGGGGGCGTTCGCCCGGCCGGTCGGAGGAATAGAGGATCTTGCCCTCCGCCACGGCGCGCAGATGCTGCCCGTAGGATGATTTTCCGTATTTTTCCGCCGAACGCAGCAGCGCTTCGCGGCTGATCCAGCGCATATTATAAGCGATCTCCTCCGGCGCCGAGATCTGGATGCCCTGCAGCCGCTCGATCGTGCGGATGAAGTTCGCGGCGTCCATGAGATTGTCGACCGTGCCGGTGTCCAGCCAGGCGTAGCCGCGGCCCATCAGGCGGATGTCCAGATCGCCGTTTTGCAGATACATCTGGTTGATATCCGTGATCTCCAGCTCGCCGCGCTTGGAGGGCTTGAGAGATTTCGCGTATTCCACCACGCGGTTGTCATAGAAATACAGGCCCGTGACCGCGTAGTTGGATTTGGGAACGGCGGGCTTCTCCTCGATCGAAACCGGCACGCCGTGCTCGTTGAATTCCACCACGCCGAAGGCCGAGGGATTGTCGACGTAATAGCCGAAAATGGTGGCTCTGCCTTTGTTTTTCGCCGCCTGACGGAGCATATGCCCCAGCCCGCTGCCGTAGAATATATTGTCGCCGAGCACCATGGCCACGTCGTCGTCGCCGATGAATTTGTCGCCGATGATGAAGGCCTGGGCAAGGCCGTCCGGGCTGGGCTGCTCCGCATAGGAGAGATTCAGGCCGAACTGCCGCCCGGTGCCGAGCAGCTCGCGAAAGCGCGGCGTGTCGGACGGGGTGGAGATGATCAGGATCTCCCGGATGCCCGCAAGCATCAGCGTGGAGAGGGGATAGTAGATCATCGGTTTATCATAAACGGGGAGCAATTGCTTGCTGGTGACCATGGTCAGGGGATAAAGGCGTGTGCCGGATCCGCCGGCCAGAATGATGCCCTTCATAAAACCACTCCTCTTAAAAGCAACGGTTGCGCCCATAGTATACCATTTTTTACGCCAAAAGTCAACTGCCGCCGTTTTTTGTCAGACGGCGGAAAAATGATTCTCCGCGTTGAAAAATTCATAATTCTGTGCTACACTGGAGGCAGCAGAGAAAAAGGAGGGAATAAAAATGAAGGTCACACTGAACCCGGATGCCGAAATGGTGCGCATCGTCAAAGAAGGGCTGGCCCGCACCGGCGGCTACTGCCCCTGCCGCACGGAACGCACGGAGGAATTCAAATGCATGTGCAGGGAATTCCGCGAGCAGATCAAGGATCCGGAGTACGAAGGCTTCTGCCACTGCATGCTGTATTACAAGTCAAACGAACAGGAGGATGAAAATGGCTGAACTGGTGATCACACAGGAGAATTTTGAGCAGGAGGTGCTCAAATCCGCGCAGCCCGTGCTGCTGGATTTCTGGGCGACCTGGTGCGGCCCCTGCCGCATGCTCGGCCCGGTCGTGGCGGAGCTGGCAGAGGACTACGCCGGCCGCATGAAGGTCGGCAAGGTCAACGTGGATGAACAGCCCGCGCTCGCCCAGGCCTTCGGCGTGTCGAGCATTCCGCTGCTCGTCGTCGTCAAGGACGGCAAGATCGCGGACGCCGCCGTCGGCTACCAGCCGAAGGAAAAGGTCGAAGCCATGCTCGCGGGGCTCGTCTGAACCGAATCCGCCCGCAGGCTGACATGCAATTGAACGGCGACGCACCGCGTATCTGCCGGCGGAATGCACAGTGAAACCGGCGGCGCAAAACTTTGAGGGAGGTGGCACGGCGCAGCCGTGACGAAGGGAGTGATGCGCCTGCGGCGCATGTGGAACGCTGAAACAGCGTTCCCTACACTGCCCGCCGTTGAAACAATCTGACGGCGAACCGCCGCGTAACAACCCCTCCGCCGCAACGCCTCCGCCGCAACCCCTCCGCCGCCTTCGGCGGCACCTCCCCTTACACAGGGGAGGCGAAGCCCGCTGGGAGACCAACAATCTGACGGCAACGCACCGTAGGGGTTGCGGGTCGCCGGTGGCGACCTCTGCGGCGAAAGCCGCAGAAGCAACGACCGACCCGGGAGGAGAGACCCGATTATCAATCGCCCGCCGATTGATCAGCAATTATATGGCGTCGCACCGCGCGTTTGCCTGCGGAATGCACAGCGGAACCGGCGGTGTAAAAACAGCCTCCCTCTTTGAGGGAGGTGGCACGGCGCAGCCGAGACGAAGGGAGTGATGCGCCTGCGGCGCATGCGGAACGCTGAAACAGCGTTCCCTACGCTGCCCGCCGTTGAAACAATCTGACGGCGAACCGCCGCGTAACAACCCCTCCGCCGCAACCCCTCTGCCGCAACCCCTCCGCCGCAACCCCACCGCCGCCTTCGGCGGCACCTCCCCTGACACAGGGGAGGCGAAACGCGCCGTGAGATCGATGATACAGAGGAAAACCGCATTTTCCTGCAAAAGATCCGCCGACGCACGTCCGGTGCGCCGGCGGATTCTCTGTTCAATCCATTGCTTTCGTGTGTGTTGCCGTTGATTCGATCGTGATCTCGTCGTTTTCTTTGACCGCGCCGCCTTTGAGCACGACGCCGAAGACGCCCTCGCGCGGCATGATGCACTGGCCGACCAGTTCCCGGATCGCGCAGCCGTCGTGGCATTCCTTGCCGATCTGCGTGATCTCGATCACGGCGTCTTTGCCGATCCGCAGCCGCGTGCCGACGGGGAGCGTGTGGAGCTCGATGCCCTCGGTCGTGATGTTCTCGGCAAACATGCCGTGACACAGGCCGTCCGTGCGCATGCCCTGCGCCTTTTCGATGCTCTCCTTTGCGAGCAGGCTGACCTGGCGGTGCCATTTGCCCGCGTGCGCGTCGCCCTCAAAGCCGAAATCCTCAATGAGATTGCCGACCGGGATCGACCGTTTCGGCGTTTTCTTTTTTTCGCTGATATTGATCGCAACCACTTTTGCCATATTATCCTCCCGTGCGGTTCAGACCGTGCCCCGCAGTTTGATTTTCAAAGCTGTGCCCCGCGGGCTTTTTCAGAATGATCTGCCGGATCTCCTCGCGCAGCCGTTCGTCGTCGCCGAGGAAGGGCAGGAGCGGATACGCCGTGTCGTAGCCGAGGCAGGGTTTCACGCTGCCGTCGGAGAGCAGGCGGATCCGGTTGCAGCCGGCGCAGAATTTGCGCGTGATCGGGCGGATCAGACCGACCCGTCCCGCAAAACCTTCGCCGGCATAATACTGTGCGACGCCGTCCGCCGGATCGAGCGGCCGGAGAAACGGAAACTGCGTCAGGATCTCGTCGCCCGTGACCCGCAGGGCGGCGTCCTCGCCCTGCGCGGAAAACGGCATCAGCTCGATAAACCGCACGTCGATCCTGAGGCGTCTGGCCAGATCGATCAGCGCGCCCGCGCCGTCGCTGTTGACGCCCTTCATCAGCACGGCGTTGACCTTGATCGGGCGCAGGCCGACCCGCTCCGCTTCGTCGAGCCCGGCGAGCACCTTTTTCAGCATGTCCGCGCCGGTCAGGTGGCGGTAGGTGCTGCCGTCGGTGCTGTCGAGGCTGATATTGACGCTGTCCAGTCCGGCTGCCTTCAGCGCCCCCGCGGCTTGCGCGAGATAAACGCCGTTGGTCGTCAGCGCACAGGTCTCAACGCCGCCGATGCTGCGGATCCCTGCGATGATCTCGCACAGATCGTTCCGGACCAGCGGTTCACCGCCGGTGATCCGGACTTTTTTGATCCCGCAGGCGACGAAGGCGCGAACGAGCTGCCGGATCGTTGCGGGCGAAAGCTCCGTTTCCTTCTTGGCGCAGTCCGTTTTGCCGCAATAAACGCAGTTGAGATTGCAGCGCTGCGTGACGGAGACCCGCAGATAGGTGATTTCTCTGCCGAAGTTATCTTTCATCGTGATAATCGCTCTTGCCGCCCGTTTTTTCAAGCAGGCGGATCTCTTCAATGACCATGTCCTTGCCCATCGCCTTGCACATATCATAGACGGTCAGCGCGGCAACGGACGCCCCGGTGATCGCTTCCATTTCGACGCCGGTTTTATAGGTGCATTTGGCGCGCACGTAAATGCCGAGCGCGCCGTCGCCCTCTTTTTCAAACGTCACGGTGACCTTGTCGAGCGGGATGTTGTGGCACAGGGGGATCAGCTCGCTCGTTTTTTTGGCGCCCAGGATCCCCGCGATGCGCGCGGCGGCAAGGCCGTCGCCTTTCTTGAGGTCGGCGTTCAGCAGCGCAGCGAGCGCGGCGGGCTGCATTCGGATTCTGGCGTAGGCGGTCGCGGTGCGCGCGGTGACGGCTTTTTCGCTGATATCGACCATGATCGCTTCGCCCTTTTCGTTGATGTGCGTGAGCATGTCAGTCCTCCGTATAACCGCCCATCTCCTGCAGACGGGCCTTGAATTCAGGGGAGCGCAGCGTCGCGAGGAACGCTTCGACCATCGGGTGCGCGAGGTCGTCCTTGCCGATCAGGAAGTCGTAGGTTTCGTTGCAGATGGGGATGAAATCCAGATCATACATTTTTGCCGCGGCGTAAATGCCGAGGCCTGCGTCCGCGTTGCCCGCGGCGATCAGCGCGGCGACCGCCGTGTGGGTGAATTCCTCATTGCCGTAGCCGAGGATCTCCTCGGGGGAAATGCCGTTCTGCGCGAGCAGATGATCGCAGAGCACGCGCGTGCCCGCGCCGCGCTGGCGGTTGACGTAGCGCGCGCCGCGGATATCCGCAAAGCTGCGGATGCCGAGCGGGTTCCCTTTTTGGACCATCAGCCCCTGCACGCGCCCGACGCCCTTGACCGCGACGGCGTTGCCGGCGGGTACGTATTTTTCGATATAGGATTTGTTATACTCACCCGTTGCGGGGTCCAGCAGATGGATCCCGCCCATATGCGCGAGCCCGTCCCGCACGGCGAAGATCGCGCCCATGCTGCCCACGTGCGTGGAGCAGACGCGGAACGGCGCGCCCTGTTTCGCCAGGAAGTCGGCAACCTCGTCGATCAGCGGGTCGTGGCTGCCCGTGATAATCAGCGTGTTGTCAATTGCGGATAGGGGCTTGTGCAGGCGGATTTCGACCTCTTCGCCCGCTTCGATCCCCTCGCAGTCCTGCGGGATGCGCAGGATGCCGTCCGCCGTGGTGAAACTCGTGATCACGCCGGCGCCCCGCGCGAGGGGCGAAGCGATGCGTCTGCCGCCGATCTGACCGAGCGACACGCGCACGTATTCGGTATATTTGAGCGAGGAGACGATTTTTTTGGCGAGCGTCGCCCGGATCGTTTCGCCCTGCGCGCCCGGCCGCCCGTAATAGAGCGCTACGACGTCGCTGACGATCTCGTCCAGGATCACGATGGCGGAAACGGGATAGCCGGGAACGCCGATGACGGGCTTGCCCTGCGCCTCGCCGAGCACGGCGGGCTTGCCGGGCTTGATCGCGATGCCGTGCACGAGCACGGTGCCGAGCGCTGCAATGATCTCGCTCGTGTAGTCGTCGCGCCCCGCCGAGGAGCCGGCGGAAACCAGCACGATCTCGCATTCGGCGAGCGCGGTTTCGACGGCTGCCCGGATCTCGTCTTTGTTATCCCGCACGATCGGATAGACCTTCGCCTGCGCGCCGAAGCCGGCCAGCATCCCGGTGAAGATCGTGGAGTTGAATTCGATGATCTCGCCCGCTCCGGGGTTGCCGGTCGGGGGAACGATCTCGTCGCCGGTCGGAATGATCCCGACGCGCGGCGGCCGGAGCACTTCGATCACGGTGACGCCGCCCGCCAGCAGCGCGCCGCAGAGCGCGGGCGTGAGCGCCGTGCCCGAAGGGGCGATCATATCGCCCATGCACAGATCCTCGCCGACCTGCCGGACGTTCTGCCAGGGATAAACGGCGGAGATGATCTGCAGATTGCCGCCGCCCGCTTCGATCAGATCCTCGACCATGATCACCGCGTTGCAGCCCGCCGGGAGCGGGTCGCCGGTATCGACGACCGTATAATCCGACGGCGTCAGCGTCACGGGATTGCGCTCGCTCGCGCCGAAGGTGCGCTCCGCCCTGACGGCCACGCCGTCCATCGCGCTCGCGTTATAATGCGGCGAGCAGATCCGCGCCCGGGCGGCGTTTTTGATGATCCGGCCGCAGGCGTCGGTTACGGCGACGGTCTCCGTCTTGCAGGCGAAGCCGACGCTTTTCAGATGCACGCGATACCGCGCCTTTGCCGCTTCAAGCGGCGTATTGCTGAGATAGGAATGTTTCATAATGCATACACTTCCACGGTGGTTCCCTGCGCCAGCCCCTCCGCGTTGCGGGGGATCCTGAGAAAGCCCGTCGCTTCGGAAAGAACGGAGATGACGCCGGATTTGGTATGAAGCGGGACGACCGACCGGTCCTCCCGCAGCCGAACGCAGAGAAATTCCTCTCTGCCGTGGTTGGACGGAATGTTTTCTGCCAGCGTGCCGACCGTCAGCGGCCGCTCGGGCGGCAGCGCCATGCGCGCGCGGAGGAGGGGACTGACGATCAGGCGAAAGACGAAATACGCGGCGAGGGGATGCCCCGGCAGGCCGAAAACGGGCTTGCCGTCAATGACGCCGAAGATCGTCGGCTTGCCCGGCTTCATCGCGACGCCGTGAAAATAAGCGGTGCCGAGCGTGTCGATGATCCCCACGGTCAGATCCCTCGCGCCTGCGGAGGAGCCGCCCGAAATCAGCACGGCGTCTGCCTCCCGTACGCAGGCTTTGACCGCCTGTTCGATCGCTGCTCTTTGGTCCGCGACCGCGCCGTAGATGCGCGCTTCGCAGCCGGCTTCTCTGATCGCTGCGGCAAGCAGGGAGGTGTTGACGTCCCGGATCTGCCCCGGGGCAGGCTTGCCCGGCACGAGCTCGTCGCCCGTGGAGATCACGGCGATCACGGGCTTCTGAAAGACCGTGACCTCGTCGATCCCGAGCGCCGCAAGGATGCCGATCGCGGCGGAATTGAGCCGGGTCCCTTTCTTCAGCGCGATTGCGCCCGCTGCCAGATCGTCGCCCCGCCGGTTGACGTTCTCAAACGGCGCGACGGAACGGTAGACAAGGCACAGCCCGTCGGCCTGCTCGGTGTGCTCGATCATCACGGCTGCGTCCGCGCCGGGGGGGAGCATCCCGCCCGTGGAGATCCTGGCGCATTGACCGCGCCGGAGCGAAAAGCCGGCGGCTTCTCCCATCAGGATCTCGCCGATCACCTCGAGCTGCGCCGGGATCGCCGCGCCCGCGCCGAAGGTGTCCGCGGCGTTCACCGCGTAGCCGTCGACGGTCGCCCGGTCAAAGGCGGGCAGATCCTCGCCGGCCGTCAGATCCGCCGCAAGGATGCGCCCGAGGCAGTCCGCGGACGCGATGGTTTCGGTTTTCGGTTGGAAGCGCGGCGTTTTCTCTTTGATGAGGGCAACCGCGTCTTCTCTTGTCAGAACGTGCAGCATGCGTTTTTTCAACTCGCAAATTTATTTCTGCCCGGCGGCGCAGGCAGGCAGCCCGCTCCGCGCGGCGGTGTTTGCTTCATACTACCATAGATGCGAAAAAAAATAAAGCTTTTTATTGAATTTTATGAATTTATATGCTATAAATAATATGGGTGATTGGAATGATTTTCGGAATTCTATGCGTCAGCGACCGATGCTTCCGGGGCGAATGCGAGGATCAGAGCGGTCCCGCGATCGCCGCGTGCGTCGCGCCGCTGTCAACCAAAAACGACTATCTGCTTGTGCCGGACGAACAGGATCAGATCGCGCAGGCGCTCATCGAGCTGGCGGATCACTGCGGCGCGGACGTGGTTTTCACGACCGGCGGCACCGGCTTTGCCCCGCGGGACGTTACGCCCGAGGCGACGAAGGCGGTCATCGAAAAGGAGGTCCCGGGGATCCCGGAGGCCATCCGCGCGCGCAGCCTTGCGATTACGGACAGAGCCATGCTCTCGCGCGCCGTGAGCGGCATCCGCGGCAAAACGCTGATCATCAATCTGCCCGGCAGCCCGAAGGCCGTCAGAGAAAGCATCGAGGTCGTGCTCCCGGTGCTCGAGCACGCGGTCGAGACCCTCGGCGGCAATACGCAATCCTGCGGAGGGAATTACGGCAAATGAGTATGAAATCCGAGATCCAGGGCTTTGATATTTCCGGCAGAAGCGCCGCGGTCATCGGCTGCGGCGGGCTGGGCACGAACGCTGCCGTGCATCTTGCAGGGGCAGGGATCGGGCGGCTGCTGCTGATCGACTTCGACACGGTGGAGGAACGCAATCTCAACAGGCAGTATTTCTATACCGGCGCCGACATCGGCCGGGAAAAAGCCCGGCTGCTCGCCGCGCGGCTGCAGGCTTATGCGCCGGAGGTTGAGATCCGCTGCCATGCCGGCCGGTTCGAAGGCGCGCTCGTGGAGGACTATGACCTTGTGATCGTCGCGGTCGATAATATCGCTGCCAGGCGGGAGGCGAACGCCTGCTGCAAGGCGCGGGGGATCCCCTGCGTCAACGGCAGCATCAACGGCTTTTTCGGCACGGCGTATCTTTATCTCCCGGGCAAAACGCCCGATCTGGAGGCGGCCGGCTGCCTGAATGAAACCGGCGGGCGGAACCGCTCCCCGAGCACGACCGCCGCGATCATCGGCGCGCTCGAAGCGCAGCTCGCGGTCGATTATTTCCTCGGCAATCCGCAGAGCGCCGGGAAGCTTTATATTTACGACAACAATGAAATCCACACACTGAAAATAAAGGAGTGAGGGCATTGACTGCATACGGCGGCTACATGGGCAGAGTCCTGTTTGTGGACCTGACGAAACAGACCTTCAGCGATTTCCCCTGGACCGATCGGGACCGGGAACGCACCCTCGGCGGCAAGATCATGGCGGGCGATATCCTGCTGCATCATATCAAGCCCGGGATGCAGGCGTTTGACGAGGATAACTGGCTGGTCGTCACGACCGGCCCGCTGACCGGCTGCGGCTGCCCGAATACCTCAAGATTCAACATTTCCACGATCTCGCCGCTGACGAATATCGTCACCTCCTCCAACTGCGGCGGCGACTTCGGTCTTGCGCTCAAGCGGGCGGGCTATGACGCCGTGATCTTCTCGGGCAGGAGCGAAGCGCCCGTGACGGTCCACATCACCTGCGACGGCGCGGCCTTTGAGAGCGCGGAGGCGCTCTGGGGGCTGACCACCGGCGAAGCGCAGGAAAAGCTCAGCGCCTATCCCGGCCGGCTCGTGATCGGCCCCGCCGGCGAAAACAAGGTGCTGTATGCCTGCGTGTTCAGCAACGAGCGCACGGCGGGCCGCGGCGGCGTCGGCGCGGTGTTCGGCGACAAAAAGCTGAAGGCCGTCACCGCGATCGGCACAAAGCTGCCGAAGCTGGCCAACGAAGCGAAGCTGCAGGATCTGAACCGGAAATGGACCAAGCTCCTGCACACGCATCCGCTCACGGGCAGGCAGCTGCCCAAGCTCGGCAGCGCGGGCCTGATCGCGCCGATGCAGGCGCATTCCATCCTGGCCACCAAGAATTTCTCCGCCGGCAGATTTGACGGCTTCGAGAAGGTCTCGGGCGAGGAGCTCGCGGAGAAGCATCTGGTCTCCAACGCCGCCTGCACGGGCTGCGTCATCCGCTGCGCGCGGAAGGTCGCGGTCAACGGCAAGGTCGTCAAGGGCCCCGAGCTCGAAACGCTCGGCCTGTTCGGCCCCAACATTCTCAATGACGATATCGAAAAGATCCTGCAGTGGAATTATGAGCTGGATGAGCTCGGCATGGATTCGATCTCCTGCGCGGGATCGATCGCGTTCGCCATGGAGCTTGCCGAAAAGGGCATTCACGATTTCGGCGTGCATTTCGGCGAAACGGACAATATTTCGCAGATGTTTGAGGACATCGCTTATCGCAGGGGAGAGGGCAACGATATTGCGGACGGCTCCAGGCGCATGAGCGAAAAATACGGCGGCAAGGAATACGCGATCCACGCCAAGGGCATGGAGCTCGCCGCCTATGAGCCGCGCCACGCGGTCGGTCAGGGCCTCGGCTACGCCACCGCAAACCGCGGCGGCTGCCATCTGAACGCCGGCTACATGGTCGTTGTGGAGGGGCTCGGGCTCGACGTCAATTCCCTCACGCCGCACGGCAAGGCCGCGATCGGCATCATGTTCCAGAATCTGATGGAATCCGTCTCCGCGGGCGGCAGCTGCCTGTTCACGAGCTACGCGGTGCTGCCCGGCTTCCTGATCGGCAAGCCGAATATGCTCCTGACCAAGGCCGTGCTCGCCGCGTTCCCCTACGTCGGCCCCGTTGTGAATCTTCTGAGCCATTTCACGAAGGTCCCGCAGCTGAATATCCCGCTCCTGCCGCACGCGATCGCCGTGAAGCACGCGACCGGCATGCGCTCCAACATGGCGAAATTCCTCACCTGGGGCGCCTACGGCTACAACTGCGAGCGCATCGCGAACGTCATTCTCGGGCAGAAGGCCGGCGCGGATAAGCTGCCGAAGCGGCTGACCGACGAGCTGCAGGATCCCGACAATCCGAAGACGAAGGTGCCGCTCGAGCAGATGAAGAAGGTCTATTACCGCGCGCGCGGGTGGAAGGACGGCATTCCGACCTGGCACCGGCTGAAAACGCTCGGCGTCAGGCTCGACAAATCTGTGTATGACGCGGCGGTCGCCGCCGCAAAACAGCCCGAATAAGGAGGTTGCAAAATGGCAGCTGTCAAGGTGAAACTGTTTGGCGTTTACAGGGTCGATACGCATATTTCCGATCTTGAGATCCGGGCCGACAAGCTCTCCGATCTGCTCGGGGAGCTCAACCGGATCGCGGTTGGCGAGCAGAAAAGCAGCATTTCCTTTACCGACGCGTCCGTGTTTATCAATGGGACGCATTGCACGAAGAAACGGCAGAAACTCAGCGACGGAGACGAAGTCTGGCTTCTCTCACCCGCTTCGGGAGGTTGATTTATGGCGTTCAGTATTGACAAAACGATCTGCGTGGGCTGCGGCGGGTGCGCGTTCACCTGCCTGTTCGGCGCGATCAGCGCCGCCAACGACGACGCTTCGCTCTATGCGATCGACGAGGCGAAATGCGTAGAGTGCGGCCAGTGTTCCCACGTCTGCCCGGTCAGCGCGATCCGCGCGCCGGAAGGTTACCGGCCGATCAGAAAGGTGACGATCGATCGCGAAAAATGCATCGGCTGCTCCCTTTGCAGCCGCGTCTGCAAGGCGAAAGCGCCCCAGGGCAAGATCAAGGAACCCTTTGAGATCGATCAGGAAAAATGTTTCCGCTGCGGCGTCTGCGCCGCCAAATGCAAGCCGGGCGCGATCACAGTGGCTTACGAATAAGCCGCCCCCGGCGCACACAGGCAGAATAATCAAAAAACGGACAGGCATTCCGGGCTCGGAACGCGCTGTCCGTTTTTTGTCGCAGCAACGGCAGGGGAGGGGTTGTTTCACGGCGTTTCGCCGCGACGGAGCGCCGGGACGTCGCTCCCTACGGTGCGACGCCGTTGGCATGAGGTTGCCGCCGGCGTGCGTAGGGCACGGATACATCCGTGCCGCCCGCGCGGGGTTTTGCCGGTAAATTGTCGGTCGACGGCGAGCAGGTAGGGGCGAACTGTGTTCGCCCGCAAAAGCATCGAAAAACCACCGGCGACGCAGTGTAGGGAACGCTGTTTCAGCGTTCCGCATGCGCCGCAGGCGCATCACTCCCTCCGTCTCGCTTTGCTCGACACCTCCCTCAAAGAGGGAGGCGATTATGGCACTGCCGTATAATTGCAGATCCATCGGCGGGCGATTGATAATCGCCC
>JAFWCS010000055.1 GCA_017534365.1 Clostridia bacterium
GCGATCAGCGCAAAGACCAGCGTCAGGACCAGACTGAGCACGATCTTCAGCCCGGCGCGCTCCGGCGGGATCACGACGTCTTTTTTGCCGCGTTCCTTTTTTGAAAAATCAACCTTGATTGGGTCCATTCAGTTCTCTCCTTTTTCCTTATTCCGCACAACGCAGAATAAATGTTATCATACAGTATAACCGATTTCTTCTCATAATACAAGCGTTTTTTGTGAATATTATGGTTTGACATTCCGGCTTTTTTCGTGGTATTATGAAAGCACAGTAACGGAACCGTTTCGTTCCGCGCAGAAAGGGAAGGAATTATGTTTGCAGATTATCTCGACACCATCGGTTTTGTATCCAAATATGACCCCGCCGTCGGCGAAGCGATGGCTGCGGAGCTGGCCCGTCAGCGCCGCAACCTTGAGCTGATCGCCTCCGAAAACATCGTTTCCCCCGCCGTGATGGCGGCGATGGGCAGCGTGCTGACCAACAAATATGCCGAGGGCTATCCCGGCAAGCGCTATTACGGCGGCTGCGAATGCGTCGACGTGGTGGAGCAGATCGCGATCGACCGCGCGAAGGAACTCTTCGGCGCAGAGGCGGCGAACGTGCAGGCGCACTCCGGCGCGCAGGCCAACATGGCGGCCTATGCCGCGATCCTGACCCCGGGCGACACCGTGATGGGCATGAACCTCGCCCACGGCGGCCATCTGACCCACGGCTCCCCGGTCAACGCGAGCGGCAAGCTTTATCACTTCGTTCCCTACGGCGTGAATGACGACGGCTTCATCGATTATGACGCGCTGGAAGCGACCGCGAAGGAAGTCCGGCCCAAGCTGATCGTCGCCGGCGCCTCCGCCTATCCGCGCATCATCGATTTCGAGCGCATCGGCGCGATCGCCAAGGAGATCGGCGCGTATTTCATGGTCGATATGGCGCACATTGCCGGCCTTGTGGCGGCCGGCCTGCATCCCTCGCCCGTGCCCTACGCCGATATCGTGACCACCACGACCCACAAGACCCTCCGCGGCCCGCGCGGCGGCCTGATTCTGAGCAAGGCGGAGCTTGCGCCCGCGATCAACAAGGCGATCTTCCCCGGCAATCAGGGCGGTCCGCTCATGCACATCATCGCGGCGAAGGCGGTCTGCTTCGGCGAGGCGCTCAAGCCCGAATTCAAAGCTTATCAGCAGGCGATCATCGACAACTGCGCCGCGCTCGCGGCCGGCCCGCGCAGCCGCGGCGTCGATATGGTCTCCGGCGGTACGGACAACCATCTGATCCTCGTCGATCTGCGCTCCCTCGGCCTGACCGGCAAAGAGCTCGAGCACCGTCTGGACGAAGTGTATATTACCTGCAACAAGAACGCGATCCCCAACGATCCCGAGAAGCCGTTCGTCACCAGCGGCGTGCGTCTGGGCACTGCGGCGGTCACCTCCCGCGGCCTCGGCACGGCGGAGATGGACAAGATCGCGGAATACATCTTCCTGTGCGCGACCGATTTTGAGGCGCAGGCCGATGCCATCCGCGCCGGCGTGACTGAGATCTGCAAACGCTTCCCGATCTACGAATAATGGAGTTGCTGTTTCCCGTCGTTTTTGCCGCGTTCCTGATCGCGTTTTTCGTGATCCTCGGCAAAAACGTCGCGCAATGGCATAAAAACAACCGGTCCCCGCGTCTGACCGTGGAGGCGACAATTGTGGCCAAGCGCAGCAGCACCAGCCATTCGCAGCAGCCTGTGGGCGGTGACGTGACCGGCGCGCACGGCTTCACGAGCTCGAGCAGCACGACGTATTACGCCACGTTTCAGGTCGAAAGCGGCGACCGGATGGAGCTGCGCGTCCCGTCGTCCGAATACGGTCTGCTCGCCGAGGGCGATCGCGGGCGGCTGACGTTTCAGGGCACGCGATTTCTATCATTCGCGCGCATTTCGTCAATTTTTTGACAGAATTCATATTTTCCCCCTTTTCTTTTTCTGCAAGGAATGCTATAATAAAACCATAAATCAATGCAAAGGAGATCTTTGTTATGCCGAAAGTAGTTTGCCCCTGGAATCTGATCACCGATTTCGTAACCGACGCATTCATCGGTTACGGCATCCCTGCCGACGAAGCGAAAATGTGCACCGACGTGCTGCTTGAATCCGACAAGCGCGGCATCGAGAGCCACGGCTGCAACCGCTTCAAGCCCGTCTACCTTGACAGAATCAAGGCCGGCATCCAGTTCCCCACCACCAATTTTGACATTCTGAAGGAAACCGAAACCACCGCCGTCGTCGACGGTCACAACGGCATGGGCCAGGTCATCGGCACCAAGGCCATGCAGATGGCGATCGACAAGGCGAAGAAATACGGCATGGGCATGGTCGTCGTGCGCAATTCCTGCCACTACGGCATCGCCGGCTACTACACCTCCATGGCCACCAAGGCCGGCTGCATCGGTCTGACCGGCACGAACGCCCGCCCCTCCGTCGCCCCGACCTTCGGCGTGGAAGGCATGTTCGGCACGAACCCGCTGACCCTCGGCGTGCCGACCGACGAAGCGTTTGACTTCAACATCGACTGCGCGACCTCCATCACCCAGAACGGCAAGGTCGAGTATTATGCCCGCATCGGCGAGGACATCCATCCCGGCACCGTGATCGACCAGGAAGGCAAGCCCGTGGAAGGCGACGCCGGCGTGGCGCTCAAGATGATCCGCGGCGGCACCGCTGCGCTGACCACCCTCGGCGGCATCGGCGAAGCGCTCGGCGGCTACAAGGGCTACGGCTACGCGCTGTTTGTGGAGCTGCTTTCCTCCGTGCTGCAGGACGGCGTTTACGGCAAGGACCTCGACGGCAAGGACGAAGAAGGCAACATCCGTCCCTATCACCTCGGTCATTTCTTCATCGCGATCGACACGAACCACTTCCTCGGCGAGGACATCTGCCGCAAGAAGGCCGGCGACATCATCCGCGGCATCCGCGCATCCAAGAAGATGCCCGGCGCGGAGCGCATCTACTCCGCCGGCGAGAAGGAATATGAGATCTGGAAGAGC
>JAFWCS010000499.1 GCA_017534365.1 Clostridia bacterium
TCGGCAACACACGGGAATTCATTCCGGTCAAAGGCGATCTATGCGTCTGGAGCGGCGTTTACGGCGGAGGGAACGGTCACGTGTCCGTCGCCTCCGGCGAAGGCGACACGCGCAGATTCTGCAGCTACGACGTCAACTGGAACGGCAAGGCCATGAAGCTGGTCGAGCATACTTACAGCGGATTTCTCGGCGTGCTGCGCGCGGATGACAGGTCGCCAATCACGGCGGGCGGCGACTGCTATGCCGCCTGCGATGCGGTTTATTACAGCATTGCGGACGCTCTGATCTCTGTCGGCGCGGACGGCAGCTATGCCAATCGGCGCCGGATCGCGGCGGCCAACGATATCCACGATTACAGCGGAACGGCGGAGCAGAATACGGTGCTGCTCGAATTGCTGAAGGAAGGCGCCTTGCGCAAGCCGTAATCAAAGAAGCAGCCTGCGGATCCAATCGCAGGCTGCCGGTTTTTATTCGTATTTCGCGCGGCTGCCGCCGATGAATTTCGGTCGGGTGCGCGCTGCGTTGACCTGCGCGGCGCCAATCTGATGATGCACCAGGCGCAGCGGAACGGCAACGCGCTTGAGATGCATGCCGATCAGGGTGTTGCCGATATCGAGGCCGGCGTCCGCACGCAGCTCCTCGACCGCGACGGGGTCCTGCATTGCATGAAACATCGCCGTTGCAAAAGAACCGCCCGCATGCGGATGCGGAACAACGGAAACGATCTCAAGCCCGCGCTTCTCCGCTTCCGCGCGCTCGATGATCAGCGCGCGGTTCAGATGCTCGCAGCACTGCGCCGCAAGCTGCACGCCGGCAGGCAAAAATACATCGCGCAGCGCGCGGACAAGCTCGCCGGCCGTGTCGGGATCGCCGTTGGAGCCGATCCGATCCCCTTTGACCTCGCTCGTGGAGCAGCCGACGACGACCAGCGCGCCGGGCTTCAGATTTGAAAGGGCAAGCAGCTCCTCGGCGGACGCTTTCGTTTCTTCATAAATGCTCATCGTTCATTCTCCTTTATTTAAGAAATGCATTAATTTTTGATTTTTGCTGATCGGCGTGAGCAGCGCGCAGGCAATCACGATCCCGGCCGCGCCCTGCGCCAGATTCGGCAGCAGAGAAGCGGCGGCCGCCTTGCCGAAGCCGAGCGCAAAGCATTCATAAGCAAAATATCCGAGCACCATCAGAATCTCTGCACAGAACGATGACGCCAGAAACGCTATGAACCGGCTCCCGAGCCTGCGGACGAGGAAATAAGCCGCAACCGCCATAAGGCCTTTAATAACAAAGGTTGCCGGGATATAGACCGCATAGCCCGAGATCAGATCGGTCAGCATTGCGCCGACGCCTGCGGCAAGCCCGCCGTAAACCGGGCCGAGCAACACGCCGCACAGAATCACAACGCCGTCGCCGAAATTAACGTAGCCGCCGGTCGCCGGGATCGGGATCTGGATCAGCAGCGTTGCCACAAAAACGAGCGCTGCCATGAGCGCCGCTGTCACAAGCTTTTGCACGTTTTTAAATTTCATTTTGTTTCTCTTTCTCCTTTCAAAAGCATGGATCTATTACTCTTGCGCCGTTCGGCTTCGATACAGCTCCGCATAAAAGCCGCCCGTGCGCATCAGATGCGCGTGATCCCCCTGCTCAACCACCTTGCCGTCCTGCATCACGAGGATCAGATCGGCGTCCTTGATCGTCGTCAGACGATGCGCGACGATGAAGACCGTGCGCCCCTGCATCATGCGGGTAAACGCCTGCTGAATCTTTTGCTCGGTTCTGGTATCAATGGAGGACGTCGCTTCGTCGAGGATCAGCATCGGGGGCAGACAAAGCAGCACGCGCGCGATGCAAAGCAGCTGCTTTTGCCCGACGGATAAAACGCCGGCATCGTCAGTCAGCGGCGTGTCATAGCCTTGCGGCAGACTGCGAATAAACCCGTCCGCGTGCGCTGCCTTTGCCGCGGCGATGATTTCTTCCTCCGTTGCGTCCGGATTGCCCAGCGCAATATTCTCGCGCACGGTCGCAGCCTTCAGCCACGTATCCTGCAGCACCATACCGAAATTGGCGCGCAGACTTTCGCGCGTCACGGAAGTGATCGGACTGCCGTCAACACGGATCGTGCCGCTTTGCACGTCATAAAAACGCATCAGCAAATTGACCAGCGTGGTCTTTCCGCAGCCGGTCGGGCCGACGATCGCGATCCGGCTGCCCGGCGCAACGTGCAGATCGAGATGCTCAATCAGCGGACGCTCGGGCACATAGGAGAAGCTGACCTGATCCAGGTCGACGCGGCCGGCGACGTTCTGCAACACAGCGTCCGGATCCGGTGTTTCCTCCGGCGCGTCGATCAGCGCAAAGATCCGTTCAGCACAAGCGAGCGCGTTCTGCAGCTCCGTAATCACGCCGGAAATCTCATTGAACGGTTTGGTGTATTGATTCGCGTAACTCAGGAAACAGGTCAGAATGCCGACCGTCAGGCCGCCGTCGATCACGGCCAGCGCGCCGACCAGCGCGACCGCCGCATACACAAGCGCATTGACAAAACGCGTCGTCGGATTCGTCAGAGAGGAAAAGAAGATCGCACGCAGAGAAAACTTTGCGTAGTCTCCGTTGATCTCATTGAATTCTTCCGTCGCTGCGTCTTCCCGCGCGAACGCATTCACCACACGCTTGCTGCCGATCATTTCTTCAATGAAGGCCGTCAGCCTGCCGCGCGTTTCGGATTGTTTCTGAAACATCGCGAAGGTGCGCCGCGCAATGAAGCGCGCTGCAAACAGCGACAGCGGCGTGAGCAGCATCACAGTGAGCGCGATTTTATAATTGATCGAAAACATCAGCACGAGCGTGCCGAGAATCGTAAGAACGCCGGTAAACAGCTGCGAGAAGCCGAGCAGCAGCCCGTCCGCAAACTGGTCCGCGTCGGAAATAATGCGGCTGACGGAATCCCCTGCCGCATGCGCGTCGAGATAAGACAGCGGCAACCGCTCCAGATGCGCCATCGCGCAGTTGCGCAGATCACGCACGACGCGGAAAGCCACGCGGTTATTCAGCAGATGCATGCACCATTGCGAAAGCCCGTTGACAGCGGCGAAAAGCGCGATCCGCCAAAGCAGCGGCAGCAAGGCGGAAAACTCCACGCTGCCCGCGCCGACGATCGTGTCGATCGCGCGCCCGACCAGGATGGGAATATAGAGCGTTGCCGCAACGGCGATCGCCGCCAGCAGAAGAGAAACCGTGATCCGGAAACGATAAGCGCCGACGAGGCGAAGGATCCTGCGCAGCGTCGGCTTCCTGTTAAGCTTCATGCGCCGTCGCCTCCTCCTCAAATTGTGTCAGATGAATCTCGCGGTATACGCTGCTGGTCCGCATCAAGGATGCATGCGTGCCGGGCGTGCAGACGCCGTCCTCCAGCAGCAGGATCTGATCCGCGTGCAGGATCGAAGAGGTCCGCTGAGACACGATCACGACCGTCGTATCTCTGCAGGCCTGTGAGATCCCGCGGCGCACGGCGGCGTCGGTCACGTAATCCAGCGCACTGAAGCTGTCGTCAAGGATCAGAAGCTCCGCCTGCCGCACCAGCGCACGCGCAATGCAGAGCCGCTGCCGCTGGCCGCCGGAAAAGCCGCCGCCGGCCTGACCGACGGGGGCGTCCAGTCCGCCTTTTTCCATCACGAAATCATAAGCCTGCGCGATCTTCAGCGCCTCGATCATCGCCGCCTCCGTCGCATTCGGATCGCCCCAAAGCAGGTTGCTGCGCACCGTTCCCTTCACAAGCTGGGATCTTTGCGGCACGATCGCGATCTTTTTCCGTAGCGAAGCGGGATCCCAATCCTTCGTATTTTTTCCAAAAACGAAAACGTCGCCTTGTTCCGCCGTATAAAACGCGGGGATCAGATCGATCAGCGTGGATTTGCCGGAGCCGGTCGCGCCGATGATACCCACGGTCTCGCCGCGGCGCACGCAGAAGTTGACGTCCCGCAGCGTTGCGTCACCGGCGTTTTCATAGGTAAACGTCACGTGATCAAAGCGGATCGCCTCCGCTCCGTCGCCCTCAGATGCGCTGCCAGTACGCTGGGAAGCGGAAAGCTCCAGCACGCTGCCGATGCGCCCGGCGCAGGCGATGGATTTGGTGATCGTGATCACAAGATTCGCAAATTTGATCAGCTCGACCAGGATCTGCGCCATGTAATTATACAAAGCAACCACTGCGCCCTGCGTCAGAAGACCGCGATCCACGCGCACGGCGCCGCGATAGATCAGGATCGCAATCGCGAGATCGATCAGCAGGATCGTGAGCGGATTCAAAAGCGCGGAAATGCGGCCGGTCGCTTCCTGCAAACGGGTGAGCCGGTCGTTTTTCTCTTTGAATTCCTTTGTCAGCAGCCGTTCCACACGAAAGGCGCGCAGCACGCGCACGCCGTTCAGGCTCTCCCGCGCCGTCAGAAGCACGCCGTCAAGCGCAGAGCGGATGCGGTCATAAAGCGGAATGGTCGCGATCAGGATGCCGAAAACGATCAGCGAAAGGAGCGGGATCACGACGGCAAACGTAACGGCGGCATTCGCATCGACCGTAAACGCCATGATCATCGCGCCGGCCACAACGAAGGGCGAGCGCAGCAGCAGCCGCAGCGAAAGATTCACGCCGGTCTGCACCGTATCCATGTCGCCGGTCATCCGCCCGATCAGCGTCGGCACGCCGACGGCGTTTGTTTGCGGATCCGTCAGATGCACCGCGCGGCCAAACAGCGCCGACCGCAGACGCTGCGTAAAAGAAACGGAGGCGCCGGCAGCGAAATACTGCGCGGTCAGTGAAAACGCAAGGCCGACCGCCGCAAACAGCGCGAGCAGTCCGACCATTTTATAAACATAATTCTTATCCCCTGCTCCAATGCCCAGATCGATCATCCGGGCAACGACCAGCGGCGTGAAAAGTTCCAGCACCGCCTCCAGCATCTTGAACAGCGGCGCGAGCACACAGCGCAGCCGGCTGCCGCGCAGATACGGAGCAAACAATCTAAAATAGCGCATAGTATCCCTTTATAAAAATTTTTCATACTATAGCACATTCCGGGTCGAAAGTAAAGTGAAAATGAAAATAATTTTATAAAAAACACAACCGCTAGTATCTTTTTTGTGAAAAACACTGAATCTTGCGGTTTTTTGATTTTTTTTTGCTTTTTCTATTTACAAATCGTTCATATTGTGGTATGGTAACTTACGAAAAGGAATCTTTAAAAGCGGTACCGTGAGACCGACAAGATCGTTTATAATGCGCACTGCCGTTCTGCGGCGGATTGCGCGCGCTGCGATCCTGTCGATGCGGCAGGGTCTTATTTTTATGCGGAGGGCAGCCATGGAATTTAAATCCTATATTATGGACGAGCAGGCGGTCAACCGCGCGCTTGCGCGCATCTCGCATGAGATCCTTGAGCGCAATGCAGACGGACTGCCGCTCTGCCTGATCGGCGTCATGCGCCGCGGCGCGCCGCTGGCGGATCTGCTGACCGAAAAGATCCGCTCGCTGGGAACGGCCGTTGAAACAGGCTATCTCGATATTACGCTCTATCGCGACGATCTCGACGCGGCGACGCTGCAGCCGCAGATCAACGCGAGCAAGATCGACTTTTCCGTGACCGGAAAAACCGTGATCCTGGTGGACGACGTGATCTTTACGGGCCGCACGGCGCGCGCCGCCATGGACGCCGTCATATCCCTCGGCCGTCCCGCAAAGATCCAGTTTGCCGCGCTTGTGGACCGCGGCCACAGAGAGCTTCCGATCGTCGCAAATTTCATCGGCAAAAACGTGCCGACCTCTCGCAGCGAGGTCATCGTTGTGAGCATGCCGCCGTATGACGATGAAATCAGCGTAGCGATCTGGCAGAAATAAAGCAGGAATTATTTTTATGGAGGTATCTTCTATGAAACTTGTTTACGGCGTCAAAGACAAACCGAAGCCCGGTCAATTGATCGTCTTCGCCTTCCAGCAGCTGCTGGCGATCCTTGCGGCGACCATCCTCGTCCCGGCGCTTGTCGGTCACGACATGTCCCAGTCCGCCGCCCTTTTCGGAGCTGGCGTAGGCACACTCGTTTACCTTCTCTTCACCAAGTTCAGATCA
>JAFWCS010000500.1 GCA_017534365.1 Clostridia bacterium
AATCGAAGACAAAGCGGCATGCTCATGCATATCTCCTCGCTCTACGGCGAGTATTCCGTCGGCAATTTCGGCAAACCGGCCTATGAATTCATCGATTTCCTCAGGGACGTCGGGTTTTCGGTCTGGCAGGTCCTGCCCTTCACCGTGACCGACAGCTACAATTCTCCCTATAAATCGTATTCCGCCTTCGGCGGCAATCCCTTTTTCGTGGATCCGGAAACGCTGTTCGAAGAAGGACTGCTGACCCGCGCGGAGCTGGATGGCGCAAAGCAGGAAACCCCTTACGCCGCGGAATATAACCGGCTGCACAAGGAGCGTTTCGCACTGCTGGCCAGGGCGAGCGCCCGCGTGAAGGACAGAGCCGCCATCGACGCGTTTCTCGCGGCGCATCCTCACATCGACAGCTTCTGCCGTTTCATGACCCTGCGCGAGCAGAACGAAAAAAAAGCCTGGCAGGATTGGACGCAGCACGAGATCACGGATTTTGAAACGCTGCGGACCTGGCAGTTCATCCAATACGCGTTTTTCACCCAGTGGGCAAAGGTCAAGGCCTACGCGAACGACAAGGGCATCCGCATCATCGGCGATCTGCCGTTTTATGTGTCGGACGACAGCTGCGACGTCTGGGAGGATCCCGGGCTGTTCGACGTCGGGCCGGACGGGCGGCCGACCAAGGTCGCGGGCGTACCGCCGGATTATTTCGCGGCGGACGGTCAGCTCTGGGGCAATCCGCTTTATAACTGGGAGGCCATGGCCAAAGACGATTATGCCTGGTGGCGCGCGCGGATGGATCACGCGCTGACGATGTTTGACGGCGTGCGGATCGATCATTTCCGCGCAGTGGAGGCCTACTGGTCCGTGGACGCGACCGAAACCACCGCCCGCAACGGCGTTTGGCGCAAGGGGCCGGGCATGGCGCTGGTCAACGCGATCAAGCGCGGGCACGAGGACAAGCTCATCATCGCGGAGGATCTCGGCGACATCACCGACGAGGTCCGCGCGCTTGTGGAGGAAAGCGGCTTTCCCGGCATGCGGGTGTTTCAGTTCGCCTTCCTTGACGACGGCGACAGCCTGCATCTGCCCCACAACCACATTCCGAACTGCGTCTGCTACTCCGGCACGCATGACAACAACACGCTCTTCGGCTTCCTCTGGGAAAGCGACGAGGCGGTCCGCCGCCGCGCGCTGGATTACTGCGGCTTCCCCGGCGGCGACTGGGGCGGCGCAACGCCCCTGCTGCTGCGGGCGGTCTTTGCCAGCCCGGCAAAGCTCGCGATCATTCCGGTGCAGGATTTCCTGATGTACGGCTCCGACACGCGCATCAACACGCCGGGCGTGGCCGAGGGAAACTGGCGCTATCGCATCACCAGGGAACAGCTGCTGCGCGCAGATCTGGATTATTTCCGCGCGCTGCATCGAATCTATAAAAGATAAGAATTAAGGATATTCTATGAAAGCTTCCGTTTTTAATTTTGATCCGGCGATCGAAGCCGCCGCTGCCGCCGCGCAGCAAAAAGCCGCCGCGCAGTTCGCGCGCATTGACGAGATCACAGAATACAACCAGCAGAAAATGCTCAAGGCGTTCATTGACGCCGGGGTCAGCGAAGCGGATTTTGCCGGGTCCACCGGCTACGGCTACGGCGACCGCGGGCGTGACAAGCTCGACCGCATCTATGCCGACGCCCTCGGCGCGGAGGATGCGCTCGTGCGCCACACCTTCACCTGCGGCACCCACACGCTGGCCGTCGCGCTCTTCGGCGTGCTGCGTCCGGGCGACACGATGCTCTGCGTCACCGGCACGCCCTATGACACGATCCACAGCGTCATCGGCCTGACCGGCGAAGGCATGGGCTCGCTGAAGGATTTCGGCGTGCAGTACCGGCAGGTGGAGCTCACGCCGGAGGGCAAGCCGGATCTGCCGGCCATTCGCGCCGCGCTGGCGGACTTTTCGCCGCGCATGGTCTATCTGCAGCGCTCGCGGGGCTACAGCCTGCGCCCGAGCCTCTCCGTGGCGGAGATCGCCGAGGTCGCAGCGCTCGTGCACGCGCAGAGCGACGCCGTCGTGATGGTGGATAACTGCTACGGCGAATTCACGGAACCGACGGAGCCGACGGCGGCCGGCGCCGATCTGATGGCCGGCTCCCTGATCAAAAATCCGGGCGGCGGGATCGCCCGCACCGGCGGCTACATCGCCGGACGCAGGGAACTCGTGGAGCTCTGCAGCTACCGCGCCACAACGCCGGGACTCGGGCGTGAGGTCGGCTGCACGCTCGGAGAAAGCCGCAATCTCTTCATGGGCGCGTTCCATGCGCCGCAGGTCACGGGCGAAGCGCTCAAGGCGATGGTCTTTGCCGCCGCGCTGTTTGAAGCCTTCGGTTTTTCCGTTTCGCCGCGCAGCGACGAGACGCGGCACGATATCATCCAGATGCTCTGCCTCGAAACGCCGGAGCGGCTGATCGCCTTTTGCCGGGGCATCCAGTCCGGCTCGCCGGTCGACGCGTTCGTCACGCCGGAGCCGTGGGATATGCCCGGCTATGACAGCAAGGTCATCATGGCTGCCGGCGCGTTCATTCTCGGCTCCTCCATCGAGCTGTCCGCCGACGCGCCGCTGCGGGAGCCCTACGCCGTCTGGATGCAGGGCGGGCTCAACTATCCCTCCGCGAAGACCGCGATCCTGATGGCGGCGCAGACACTGCTGGAAAAGGGGCTGATCTCATAATGGCTGATTACAACGGCATCACGCGGGACGCGCTGTTCCTGCTGGCCGAAAACCGCTTCCGCGATTCGCGGTCGTTCTATGAAGAACACAAGGAAGCGCTCAAGCAGGGCGTCACCGTGCCGCTGCGGCAGCTGGCCGGGATCCTCGGGCCGGAGCTGCAGTCGCTTGACCCGCTGATGTGCACCGTGCCGACGAAAATGGTTTCCCGCATCCGGCGGGATACGCGCTTCACAAAGGACCAGTCCCTCTATCGCGACCACATGTGGATCATGTTCATGCGGCCGAAGCACGAATGGGAAAACTACCCCGCCTTCTGGTTTGAGGTCGCCCCGAACCGGTATTCCATGGGCGTCGGCCTTTACGGCCACACGCCGGGCCTGATGCAGACCTACCGCGAACAGATCCGCGATCACGAAACGGCGTTCCGCGCGGCGGTGCGGGAGGCGCTGGCCTCCGGCGCCGTCCCCTACGGCGAGCGCTACAAACGCCCGCAACCCGGCTGCCCGGCGGGGCTGGAGGCGCTGTACAACTGCAAAGACTTCGGTTTTATATACGAATCCTCCCGGTTGGAGGATCTGGCGGACGAAACGATCCTCGGCGTCATCCGCGACTGCTACCGGCAGCTGGCGCCGACCTTCCGTTTTCTGCTCGCCGTCTCGGACGATTACTTTTCAAAAAATGCCAATTGAAGGGAGCGCTGTTCATGGACTACCGTCAATTCAAAAGCGGCAGCGATATCCGCGGCGTCGCCATCGGCGATCCGCAGGATCCGCTCTATCTGAGCGATGAAATGGTGATGCGCACCGCCTGCGCCTTCGCGGACTGGCTTGCAGCCCGCAGCAGCCGCCGGCCCCTGCGCGTGAGCGTCGGCCACGACAGCCGTCTGTCCGCCGGGCGCATCAAGCGCGCCGTACTCTCCGCGCTGAGCGGAAAGGGCGTCGACGCCGTGGATCTCGGCCTTTGCTCCACCCCCGCCATGTTCCTTTCCACGCTGGAGGCGGAGCTGGACGGCGCGATCCAGATCACAGCCAGCCACCATCCGAAGGACCGCAACGGTCTGAAATTCTTCACGCCGCGCGGCGGCCTCGAGGGCAGCGACATTGCGGCGCTGCTGGAGGCTGCGGCGGCCCTGCCCGCGCCGAAAGCCGGAGATCCCGACGCCTGCGTGACCGGCGATTTCATCGAGCGCTACGCGGCGATCCTCAGGGACCAGATCATCGAGGGCGTCAACGCCGCGGACCGCGCGCACCCGCTGGCCGGGCTGCGCATCGTCGTGGATGCCGGCAACGGCGTAGGCGGCTTCTACGCCAGCCAGGTGCTCCGTCCGCTCGGCGCGGATGTTTCCGGCAGCCTGTATCTGGAGCCGGACGGCAATTTCCCGCACCATGCGCCGAACCCGGAAAACGCCGAGGCCATGCACTGCGTCTCTGCTGCGACGGCGGCGGCCGATGCGGATTTCGGCGTGATCTTCGACACCGACGTCGACCGCGCCGCGCTGGTCGGCAAAGGCGGATTTGAGATCAACCGCAACCGGCTGGTCGCGCTCGCTGCCGCGGTCGCGCTGCGGGACTGCCCCGGCGGCGTCATCGTCACCGACAGCGTCACCTCCGACGGCCTGGCTGCCTTCATTGCGGCAAAGGGCGGCCGGCATCTGCGCTTCCGCCGTGGCTACCGCAACGTCATCAATAAGCAGATCGAGCTGTGCGAAGCCGGGATCCCCTGCCCGCTCGCCATGGAAACCTCCGGCCACGCCGCGTTCGCGGACAATTATCATCTCGACGACGGCGCGTATCTGATCACGCGGCTGATCATCGAAGCGGCGTCGCTGGCCAAACAGGGTAAAACCCTCGAAAGTCTGATCGACGGACTGGCTGAGCCGGTCGAGGAAACCGAGCTGCGGTTCCGCATCACCGAAGCGGACTTCCGCCCGGTCGGCGAAGCCGTGATCCGCCATCTGACCGCCGCCGCGCAGACGCATCCCGGCTGGACGGCCGCGGCGGACAATTACGAAGGCATCCGCATCAACTCCGCTGCCGGCAAGGGCTGGTTCCTGCTGCGCATGAGCGTGCATGATCCGATCCTCGTGCTCAATGCCGAGAGCGATGCGCCCGGCGGCATTCAGACGATCCTGCGGGAGGTCGCCGCCGCGCTGGAAGGCTGCTCCGCCATGGCGCAGGTCGACGCCGCGTCGCTGGCCGCCGCGCTTACGAAGGAGGCGTAATCATGTTTGACAAACTCGTCATCGCGTTTCTCTCCGCCGTCACGGCAATTCTTTCCGTTTTCTTTGTTCCGTCCAACGTCACGCCGCTGACCCGTGAACCTGCCGGCACGCCGGGCGTGCAGCAGCGCGTGACCGTGATGAGCTATAACCTGCGCTGCACCGGCACGGATGAGCAGGCCCCTGCCGAGCGCGCGCCGTTCGTGGCGCAGGACATTGCCCGCTACGCACCGGATTCCTTCGGCGCGCAGGAATGCGAAAAGGTCTGGTTCGATCTGCTGGACGAAGCCCTGCCGCAATATGCCCGCGTCGGCACGCCGCGCTACGTCCTGTTCGGCGAAGCGTCTCCCGTATATTATTTAAAAGACAAATATGACCTGGTGGACAGCGGCACCTTCTGGCTCTCGCTGACCCCGTCGATCCCCTCCCGCTTTCCGGACGCGCAGTTCAACCGCGTGTGCACCTACGCCGTGCTGCGGGACAAGGGCACGGGCTTCACCTATGCGCATTTCAACACGCATCTCGATCACCGCGGATATTATGCGCGGGCGGAAGCCGCCGCGATCATCTCCGAAAAAATCGCCGCGATCTGCCCCGACCTGCCGGTCATCCTGACGGGCGACCTGAATATCAAAGAGGGCAGCGAGGAAGCCGCGCGCTTCCTCAGCATCGGCTTTGAGAACGTGCGGATCACCGCAGCGCAGCGTGAAAACGCCGATGCGACAACCTACCACAACTACGGCAAGGTGGAGAACGAGATCATTGACTATATTTTCACGAATCCCGCGTTTCTGATCGCAGCGGAGCGCTACGTGACGGATCTCTCCTGCTACGACGGGATTTACCCCTCCGACCACCATCCCATCGCCGCAACCCTGGTTCTGCAAAACTACGAAGCGGAGGCGAACTGACATGCTGGCAACCCTCTGGTCCAAGGCCTTCGCCGCGCTGACGGCGCTGGTGCTGCTGTTTCACACGCCCGCCCCGGTCACGCCGGTCAACCCCGCGCAGCCGGTCACGCCGGCAACGACGCGCGAGCTCACCGTGATGAGCTACAACCTCAAGGTCTCGGGCGTGGGCAAATACGCACCGGCCAGACGCGTGCCGCTGCTGGCAGAGAATATCCGCGCATGGCAGCCGGATTCCTTCGGCGCGCAGGAATGCAGCGAATTCCTTTATCAGGCGCTGCGGGACGCGCTGCCGGAATACGACAGCGTCGGCCTCGGGCGCGACAAAAACAATACCGGCGAGGCGAGTCCCGTCTTTTATCTGAAGGATAAATTCGAGCTGACCGACAGCGGCACCTTCTGGCTCTCCGAAACGCCGGACACCGTCTCCAAGGGCTGGGACGCCGCCTACAACCGCGTTTGCACCTACGCCGTGCTGCGCGAAAAAGCGACCGGCTTCACCTACGTTCATTTCAACGCGCACTTCGACCATATCGGCGCGTCCGTGCGGCTGGAATCCGTGGCGCTGATCACGCAGAAAGCCGCCGCCCTCTGCCCCGCGCTGCCCTTCGTCTTCACGGGCGACCTCAACGATGAGGAAGGCTCCGTGATGTATCAGCGCATTCTGGAGAGCGGGATGCGGGACGCGAAATATCTCGCGGAGGAAACCATGGACGC
>JAFWCS010000501.1 GCA_017534365.1 Clostridia bacterium
CCGTGCCCGCCGCCAGCAGGGCGATGCGCCCCGCAGCGGGCAGGAGAAATGGCAGGGCGAGCTTCTGGGAGATCAGGGCGCTGAAGGGAAGCACGACGAGCGCCGCCAGACCCGCGCCGATCAGGCCGCCCAGCAGGGAGACGAGCAGCGCCTCCTTGAGCTGCATGGCCGCGAGCATCCCCCGCGAGGCGCCGATTACGCGCAGCACGGCGAATTCCTTCTTGCGTTCGTTGCCGATCATCGCGAAGGCGACGATCAGGATCACGAAGGCCAGCGCCCAAACCGCAGCCACCAGGGCGGAGATCGTCCCGGCGACGCCGGAAAGCCCGTCCGCCACGCCGCTGATCATGCTCCGGGTCGCCGTCGCGCCGACGCGGCGCACGTGGATGTTGATCTTCGCCGCCACCTCCTCGGCGGTGTAGCCCTCCGCGGCCTTGACGTAGATGGCGGAGATGATGTCGTCCGGATCGCCCGCCGCCAGCAGGTTTTTCTTTTTGAGGCGCGCCGCCTCGATCAGCATGCGCAGGGTCTCGTTGGTGGCATAGGCGGCGGTGTCCATGCTGGTGCCGGTGCGGCCGAGCTTGGCGACCACCCTGCAGGGGATGTCGAAAAACGTGACCGTGCTGCCGGGGATCAGGGCGACGGCGCTGCCGATGACCACCTCGCCCTTTTCCAGCGTCTTTTTGTAGCTGTCCGCGATCCAGGGCTGGACCACGAAATCCGTCTCCGGATCGAAGCCCGTCACCTGGATGGAGACATCGCAGCAGCCGGTGTTCATGGTGACGAGATACGTCTGCGCCGTGACGCGGGCGACGCCCTCCACCTTCGCGACCCTGTCCAGATAGCTGCTCGACATATAGAACTCGCCCAGCGCGTCCTGCAAAAGCGTCTTTTTCATGTTGATCTGCGATTTGGCTGTGCCGGGGATGACGATGACGTCCGCGCCGAGACGGTCCTCCAGGCTGTGAAGGCCGTTGCGCAGGCTGAAGATCAGCAGCGAGCCGCCGAACACGGAGAAGGCGAGAAAGACCACCAGCACGACGAGCGCGGCGGTCCGCGCCGGGCGGCGGAGCAGATTGCGCAGGGGCAGCTTGCTCGGGCTCATCTGCGGATCGCCCGCCTTTCTTTGATAAAGGTGCAGGCGAAGGCGAAAAGCGCCGCGACGGCGATCAGCACGCAGAGCACCAGCGCGCCGGGCCGCGTGGTCGTCTGGCAGCGCATGCCCGGCATGCACATCGAAACGATGGTGCCCGGTACGAGCGCGGTCAGGACGGCGGCGGGGACGAGCGCGGCGGCGCAGACGCGGGCGAGGGCCTTTTTCGGCGAAAGCGCCGTGCCGAGCGAGAGCAGCGTCAGCAGCGCGGCCAGCCCCTTGACGATCTGCCCGGCCAGATGGCAGTGCATCCAGGTCCCGTCCTCCCTGGGGCCGCAGGGCTGCAAAAAGGTGAACATGCCGATCAGGAGCACGAGCGAGAGCGCGGTGAGCGCCAGCCCGGCCGCGCGCGTGCCTTTGTTGTTCATAGCGGGTTCCTCCTGCGTAAATATAGTTTGTAGAAGCTAACTATTATTATAGCAGGCGCGGGCCGCCTGTCAAGTGCGAAAAGGTGAAAGCCTGAACCTCCGCGCGGCGGCAAAAGGCGTCAGAACGCGCCGAAGCGCAGCGCCCAATGGCGGAGCGCCCGCATGAGGGCGCTTTTCAGGGAATAGCGGGGGACGGAGTCGCCGGCCAGCAGATCGCAGACGCAGAGCGTCTCTCCATCCAGCGTCAGTGCGGCCCGCCCGACGCGCTGCCCCGCGGTGATCGGCGCGGTCAGGGGATCGTCCAATTCGATGCGCAGATCGCAGTGGTCCCCCGCGCGCACGGGCGCGGCGAGGGTCTCCGCGGCGACCGCCCGCACCGAGACCGCCTCGCCGCCCGCGACCGCGGCCCGGGC
>JAFWCS010000502.1 GCA_017534365.1 Clostridia bacterium
CACAGCTCGTGCGGATCCATTTCGCCCAGGCCTTTGAAGCGGCTGATGTCGACCTTGACGTTCGGATTGTCGCCGCGCAGCTCAGCGCTGATCTGATCGCGTTCCTCGTCGGAATAGGCCACGCGCTGCGTTTTGCCGCGCTGGAGCTTATAGAGCGGGGGCACGGCGGAATAGACGTAGCCATGCTCGATCAGCGGGCGCATATAGCGGAAGAAAAAGGTCAGCAGCAGCGTGCGGATATGCGCGCCGTCCACGTCGGCATCGGCCATGATGATGATCTTGTGGTAGCGAAGCTTTTCGATGTTGAATTCCTCGCCGATGCCCGCGCCGAAGGCCACGATCAGCGGATAAAGCTTGTCGTTGCCGTAGATCTTGTCGGCGCGCGCCTTCTCCACGTTGAGCATTTTGCCCCACATGGGCAGGATCGCCTGGAAGCGGGAGTCGCGGCCCTGCACGGCGGAGCCGGCGGCGGAGTCGCCCTCCACGATATAGACTTCACACAGGCTGGGGTCGCGCTCGTTGCAGTCCTGCAGCTTCTCCGGCATCTGGCCGGATTCCAGACCGGTCTTGCGGCGCACGGATTCGCGGGCCTTGCGGGCCGCCTCGCGCGCGCGGTTGGCGGTCAGCGCCTTGTCGAGGATCGCTTTGCCCGCGGCGGGATGCTCCTCGAGATATTGATCGAGCGCCTCGTTGACCAGGGCGTTGACCAGCGTGCGGATCTCGCTGTTGCCGAGTTTCGCCTTGGTCTGGCCCTCGAACTGCGCATTCGTCAGCTTGACGGAAATCACGCAGGTGATGCCCTCGCGGCAGTCCTCGCCGGAGACCTTGTCATCGCCCTTGAGGATATTCATGCGCTTGCCGTAGCGGTTGAGCGCATTGGTCAGCGCCCGCTTGAAGCCGTCCTCATGCATGCCGCCCTCGGGCGTGTGCACGTTGTTGGCGAAGGAGACGATGATCTCGTTGTAGGTGTCGGTGTATTGCAGGGCGACCTCCGCCATTGCGTCGTCCTTCTTGCCGCTCATGTAGATCACGTCTTCATGCACGGGCGTTTTGGAGCGGTTGATATAGGTGACGAATTCACGGATGCCGCCTTCATAGCACATCGTGCTCTGCCGCTCGCTTTCCGGCTTTTCGGCGGATTCGGGGCGGCTGTCCACGATCGAGATCCGCAGTCCGGCGTTGAGGAAGGCTTCCTCGCGCAGGCGCTTGTGCAGCGTTTCGTAATCATAGACCGTTGTGTCGGTGAACATTTCCGGATCCGGCTTGAAGCGCACGCGCGTGCCGGTGCGGTCGGTGTCGCCCGTGACGGTCATCGGCGAAGTGATGAAGCCGCGCGAGAACGCCATGTGATGGATCTTGCCGTTCTTGAAGACGTCGACCTCCAGCCATTCGGAGAGCGCGTTCACCACCGAGGCGCCCACGCCGTGCAGACCGCCGGAAACCTTGTAGCCGCCGCCGCCGAATTTGCCGCCGGCGTGCAGCACGGTGAAGACGACCTCCAGCGCGCTTTTGCCGGTCTGCTCCTGAATATCCACGGGGATGCCGCGGCCGTTGTCCGTTACGCAGATGATGTTGCCCGGCTCGATCTCGACCTCGATGTGGGTGCAGTAGCCCGCCAGCGCTTCGTCGATGGAGTTGTCCACGATCTCATACACCAGATGGTGCAGGCCGGAGGCGCTGGTGGAGCCGATATACATGCCCGGGCGCTTGCGCACGGCTTCGAGCCCTTCGAGCACCTGGATCTGACTTGCGTCATAATCCTCGGTCACGGCCGTGACCATTTCTTCGCCGCTGAGAATCGTGACCGCGTCGGTCTGCAGGGCGTCGTCCGTTGCCGGGAGTTGCTTGTTATCCATGTCAGTTTACCTCTCACATTCCGAGGCTGGAGCCGGGGAAGGATTTTTTCTTCTGTTTTTTCGGCTTGTATTTGGGCGGGTTCTCCAGCTTCATTTTAGCGCCGGCGCCGCCCTTGGAGCCAAGATAGCGGTTGACGTTGATGACCG
The DNA here is from genome assembly GCA_017534365.1 of Clostridia bacterium. Taxonomy (GTDB): domain Bacteria; phylum Bacillota; class Clostridia; order Oscillospirales; family Acutalibacteraceae; genus CAG-177. The sequence continues at coordinate 2,004 of JAFWCS010000502.1, forward strand.
GTTTCGTCATATCGTCGCACATATAATCCACGCAGTTGGCCAGCAGCTGCTCGTCGTTTTCCATCGCGCCGAGGATCGTCACGGCGATCAGGCTCTGCGTTTCGTTCGTGCCGTCCTCATAGATCTCATTGAGCAGATTGAAGAGCTGGCGCATTTTGGTGGGATTGTTTTCGCGGATGATGCTCAGCACGACGGCGTTGCCGTGCTTGACGAAGAATTCCTCCGGCAGGAACTGGCCGTAGGCCTCGCAGTTGCGCTTGTATTCCTCGCGCAGGTCCTTATAGATCGACGTGAAGCGGTTGCCGAGCGTGTTCGGGTCGTAGGACACGGCGCCGCTCTTGGCCGCCGCCTTGGAGACCGGCTGCGGGAGCTTGGATTTCGCGCTTTTCTGCGCCTTCGGGCCAAAGACCGCAAGCACCTCCTCCGCGACTTCGTTGACGTCGGAGCGCATGGATTTTTCTGTCGCTTCGCCGGGCACGAAGAGTTTTTTGAGCACCTCGCTGAAATCGCCCGCGAGGATCTCGCCCTCTTTTTGCGCGCCCATGACCGTCAGCCGTTCATTGGCGAATTCCAGACGCAGCGCCTTGTTTTCGCCGGTGTAGGCGATCAGGTATTTATCGCCCTCCTGCGTGACGGGCGCGCTGCTTTTATCCGCGCCGGCGGGGAAGACGGGCGTGAAGCCGCAGGTCTTCATGGTTTCGCTCAGGCCTCTGTAAAGCTCGCTCAGTGCTTCGATGATTTCTGCCATAGTAAACTCCTTACAACTGCGCTCGCGCGCGTTATTAAAAATAAATATTTA
>JAFWCS010000503.1 GCA_017534365.1 Clostridia bacterium
CCACCGGAACGCAATAGAGCGTTTGCGTTTCGGCGGATTCTTTCACACACCAGTCGCTGAAGCGGTGGAAGCTGAAGAGGAGCAGGCGGGTTTCATAGCGCGGGGCGTAATGCGCGGCGATCTTGTAATAGCGTTCGATGTCCTCTTTCGTGAAGCGCCGCTCGGTGTCGTGCGGGAACGCGGCGAGGTAAGTCACGCCGTTGTATCTGCTCATAAAATCAAGATTCGCTTTGTAGCCGTCGTCTTTGAAGGTGAATGAAACCACCTTATACGCCTGCGGATCGTGCGCCGCCGCCCAGCGAAATTCAAAAGCGTCATCCGACCGATGCTGATAGGAAAAGTTCTGCAGATAGCGCAGGCACGCGCCCTGCACCTCCGGCAGCATCAGCGTTTTGTCGATCGTCTGCAGGATCATCTGCAAAACAGATTCCGGATTTGCGATCAGGCGGTCACGGTTCGGATAAATGTAAAGCATCCAGAATTTGAAATAGCTGTTCGTCAGATGATAGGTCGCGCTGCGGTCATTCTGCGATTTGCGTGCCGCCACAATCTGCCGTTCGATCAGCGCTTTCAGATAGGTATCGGCTTTGTTGTTCGGGTAGCCGGCGGCTTTGGCGATTTCGGACGTCCGGTGCTTGCCGTGCGCAAGCGCTTCGAGGATCGGATAATACGAATCGGGCACGCGGATCGTGCGCGTCAGAAGCGCAGGAAAGAATGTGACAAGGGAAGAATCAAAATGCAGCAGTCGGCGCAGATTTTCCTCCAGCGGAAGATCGGCGTCGGCTTCTTTGCATGCCGCGGGCAGACCGCCGGTGATCGCCCACAGCCGCGCGGCATCGGCGGTCGTGTGCTGCGGCAGCGCTTTCTTGAAATGCCAGATCGTGCGCGGAGGAACGGCAACGTTTTCACTGCCCGGGATATCATTGCGCAGCGACGTTGTCACATGGATCACGATCAGTTTTCGCTCGTGCAGCGTATCCAGTCCGGCACGGAATTCATCCGGCGCACAATCTTCATCCTCGACAAAGAGGACGGGCACTCTGGAATTCTGCGCGGCTCCGATCATTTCAAACACCGCGTTCCGGTCGGATGGCGCCGCTTCGTTCGGCAGAAACAAATGCAGGAAATCTGAAAAAACAGTCTCTGCGTTTGCGTGCCGGCAGGAGAAATATCGCGCGGACGCGGTATGGCTCTGCACATAGTTCGCAATCAACTGCGTCTTGCCCGCACCGACTGGTCCGGTCAGCTCGCAGCGCTTTCGCGCTTTCCTTTGCGTCATGCGATTCAGCGCGGCGGCGATCAACGTGTTCAGTTTATTTGCTTCCCGTTTGGCATCGAATTCCAGCATTGCAATCATCCAATCTTGTTATGACTCTGTTCTGATTATCTCATGAATTCCGGCAAATTACAAGCAAAAACAACAAAACCTGAAAACTTTTTCAAAAATTCTTTCCTTTGCTGTCAACGGTTCTGAACATTTCATAAAAATATTTTTGAAAACCAGGGGGGGGCATTTGCAACGTATGGCGGGCTATTACCTTGAAGGGCAAAACAACGGGATTTCTTTAATCGGTTATGACGGGAGGTGACGCGAATATGACGGATTGAGAATACGGTGAATCCCTTCGGACGGGAACAGGACGAAGGCGCACTTCTATATCATATTTCAGAATATGATATCCGTGCGGTCCGGGCCGTCGGAGCGTCCGGACAAAACTCGCCTGCGGATCATCA
>JAFWCS010000504.1 GCA_017534365.1 Clostridia bacterium
ACAAGCAGGCAATCGAGGTCAATATAAAATATGAATAAATCAACATCAAAACTTTTCAAAATTATAAAAAAAGATTGAATTGATTTATAGAATATGGTAGAATGAATTCGTCACAGGCCTGCAGTCGGAGCCTGCCGCTGCTGCGCCTGCGCTTCCAATCAATACGCTGTGAAGGATGTTTGCTGATGAAAAAAACCGTTGCCGCTCTTCTCGCTTTCCTGTTTGCGCTCTTCATGGTGGTTTCCGTTTCCGCCGCCGATCCGCAGCCGGTCACGCAGCGCATACGGTCCATTCCGAACGTGATGCTCGCGGATGAGTTCCGCGCTGCCGACACCGCCGCATACACTGAGGCACAAGGCGAAAAGCTGATCACCCTCGACCTCGTCTCTGACACGCATATCGGCGCCAAAAACGCCTATGGTTACGTCAGCCGCAGCATTGCCACGATTGACGCAGAGAAAGATGAGATTGACGGCGTGATCGTTTCGGGCGATCTCACGCAAAGCGGGCTGGAATCGGAAATGACCGAGGTCTATTCGATTCTTCGTTCTTATACAGGCGGCAATCTGATCACGGCCAACGGCAACCACGACTACGGCCGGGGAACGCAAGCCGGTGAGATGCGGCCCGTCGCCATTCAGCATCGCAATGCGTTTCTGGGGCTGGACACCCGGAAAGATTATTACAGCACCGAAATCAACGGCTACAAATTTGTCGTTATGGGCAGCGAAGGGAATTCGCCCAACAGCGCGTCAATCAGCGACGAGCAGCTGTCGTTTGTGGAGGCTGAGGTGCAGGAGGGCGCGCAGGGCGGCAAGCCCGTGTTCGTCATCTGTCACTGGCCGATGAGAAACACGCACGGCGAGCGCATATCCTGGCCGATCATTCCCGGCGGAGCGCTTGATTCCTCCACCACAAAGAAGCTGCAGAATATTTTGAGCCGGTATGACAACGTGTTTTATATCAGCGGCCACCTGCACGCCGGCCTCAACGGCCGGCTCACGCGCCTGCTCTTCGGCGCGTGCTGCGTGGAGCAGCATAACGGGATTTCCTGCATCAACGTTCCTTCGCTCGGCAAGGGCAACCACCTCGGTCTTCCCGCAAAGGGCACGGGCATGCGCCTCACTGTTTACAGCGACAAGGCGGTGATCGAGGGCAGAAGCTTTTATAATGACCAGTGGCTTGACAACTACGTCTATGAGGTCAGCTTAAAGGACGCGCAGCCGGCCGCCGGCGCCGGAGATCTGCCTGAGGCGCTGCCCCCGGAGCCGGCGCCGCTCAGAGATGAAAAAGCCGCCTGATCCACCGATTTGATTTCACAGAAAGAGGATAAGTCATGAAGAGAATTCTCGCAACGCTTCTCGTGATCCTGACCGTCTTCCTTTGCCTTGCGATCATCGCGAAGGCAGACGTTCCCGGGCTGACGGATAACAGCACAGATGCTCTGCGCACAGACGACACCTGTACGCCGTATCTTGCCGTTGACTCGGATGACCCGGAAGATCCGGAAAATCCGACCGATCCGAAAGATCCCGAAGACCCGGAGAATCCGACCGATCCGACGGACCCGACCGATCCGACGGACCCGATCGATCCGACGGACCCGACAGAGCCGACAAAGCCCGATGATCCCAGTAGATACGCTGAGATGTATCTCATTTCTTACTGGAACGTCGCCTCCCCTCACGTGTTCATTTATTTTGAGAACCTCACCGATCATGACATCACCGTCGGCGCCTATACCTGCCCCAAAGGGCAGGCGGTTTCGGTCGCCACGCTCGGTATCTCAACGGCGGACGGAGACGGCGCGGGCATCTATTATAATATGGAGCTCTACCGCATCGGCAAGACCGGCAAATTCCCGATGGTCGTTTCTCTCAAAAAGACGGTTTCAAAAGCCGAGCTGGAAGCCGTCACGGAGTTCATTCTGAACAATAACAGATGGGACTTCTTCTTATTCAATTGCGGCTGGTTCGCCGCAAGATGCTGGAACGTCGGCGGCGGCTCATATCTTGTGCCGATGACCGTGTTGCCCTCGATCCTGCGGATTGAAATGCTCCTTCACCATTCCCTGGGCAAAATCCCGCTCCAGAAAGCCGAACGGGATCAGGTCATGCGCCAGGTCGGCAAGGGCAAGAACGCAACGCTCAAAATCGCGGATGACAAATCTCTTTGAGGACAATGCCCGTCGCGCATCCTCCGACGCCACAAAGCGTCAACGCAAAATGACAAGCGAAGCATAGTTTGAAGGGGCGCGTTTTTCAAAACGCGCCCCTTTTATAGTTTGCAGATTCGAAATAAAGAGAGCGGCCCCCGCACCGGATCATGACCGGCCGGAAAACAGCAGTTTCTCAAAAAACGAAGCAATCACGGAAAGGCTGTCTCCGTCAACAAACATCGGGATCAGGTGCTGCGAATCCGTCAGATTCCGCCAGATATAATACACGTCGGCGCCGTCGCGGAAATAGCAGTCATCTTTCAGCTGATCCAGGCTCTCGGCCTGCGAGAAGCCGATATCCCGCATGCCCTTGACAAATCCCGCCGCCATTCTTTCATCCTTCAGCGTGATATGGCAGACCATCCGCAGCTCGCTTGCGGGTTTGCTTTTGCGCAGCCTGCCGACTCTGTAGCCGTCGCACCACCAGTATTTATCATAGTCGCGCGTAAAGACCGGACGCATCGTGCCGTCGGGCTGCTCCTGATAAAGGGTCATTTCCATATCCAGCCAGTCGTTTCTGGAGGCGCAGCTGTAGGTGGAAACCGGCGTGTCGCCAAATCCCGTGGAATATTTTGTATAAACGCCGATCTCGCCGCCGTATTGAAACAGCGCGTATTGACCCTTCCAGAGCTCCACCAGCCAGTCTTTGTTGTCATAGGTGAAAACAATGCGCTTGAAATCATATTGATAGCCGATCAGCTGAGAAGCAACGTCATACAGGCGCATAAAACCAAACGGCTGCTGCCAGGTGAAGTTATTGTTGGAATAAAAATAATCCCCCATCGCGCTGTATTTATAGTTGAGCGACAGGAAGAAGTGGGCGAGCCTGCGTCTGGCCGTAACGTTCACCACACACGAGGCGGAGACGGGGGTCCCTTCGTCTTCCGCAGCGGCGGTGATCGTTGTCTGGCCGACCGCGGCGCAATGCACAACGCCGTTTTGATCCACAGTCGCGACGCCGGGATTGCCGGAGGTCCATCGGATGCTTTCGGGCGGGGTCTTGAAATTCTTCGGCTCCGCCTTGAGCGTGATTCTGGAGCCGACAGATAACGAAACCGGCAGATCGGCAAGGACCAGCGCCGGCGCGCCAACGTCTTCTTCTTCGTCTCCCGCCGCGCCCGCTGCCGGATCGCCGCCTTCATCGACCTGTGCAACCGGGGCGTTGACAGGCGCCTGCGCAAAAGCGCCCTTTGCGGCATTGACCGCGAGCGGGAACAAGAGCACGGCGCAAAGAAACGCCGCCGTCATCCTAAATAAACCCTTCATATTGCTCCTCCGAAATGAATTGATTGTCACGCTTTCTTTTGTATTCTATCATAAGACCCGACAATATTCAATATCATTCTGATTAAAAACTTTCAGCTGTTCCGGGATTCGTTGATGTTTGATCACGCAGCCCGTCCGAGATCAATCCCGCCAAACAGCCCTCGTTTGCAAAAACCCATCTTGATTATATTCTTCAAATGCGGTAAAAAAATATCGGATTCCCGCCGGTGAAGCGGCTCGCGGCGGAAACCGGCTTTTGCGTGCAATGAAAACGGACGCATGGACCTGCGCTATTCTGTAACACAGCGAGGTGCGACTATGAAGATGCAAAAGCTCGACGGCGATCGGATCCCCGCGCTGGTCGGCCTTTCCTCCGCAGACGGGTTTCCGTTCGTGATGACGGAAGAAACGGCAAGAGTTTACTGCGGCGGCCGGCAGCCTGCCGACGACGGCGTACAGACCTACGGCGTATTTGAGGACGCAGCCCTTGTCTGCGTGGCAACCGCCACCTTCTGCCGCGTGTTTCCGCACGCGGCGGCGCCATCGGGCCGAATCGTTCACATCAGCGGCGTCTATACCCTGCCGGACTTCCGGAACCGGCGGTATGCCGCGCAATTGCTGGATCTGATCGGGGCGGAGGCAAGAGCGTTCGGCGCGGACTATCTGTGCTGCGACAGCACAGCCGACGGCTTTTATCTGCGCTGCGGCTTTGCGCCGGCGCCCGAAAGCGAAACAAAAATGTGGAAAACGATTCATATATTGTAAGTGAGGAAGGAGAAATCATCATGTTGGAAACCGGCTGGATATCCATTCTGCCCCCGCTGATCGCCATTGTGCTCGCGCTCATCACCAAGGAGGTGTATTCCTCCCTGCTGCTGGGCGTTGTGTCCGGCATGATCATTTACGTTGCCGCGGCGCACGAACCGTTCGTTGCGGTCTTTTCCCGCCTGTTCGATATGATGGCGGCCAAGATCGCGGACAACTCCTATATGATCATTTTTCTCGCGCTGCTCTGGGCGGTGATCACGCTGATCGGCAAATCCGGCGGCACGGCGGCTTACGGGCGCTGGGCGCAGAAAAAGCTCAAAACGAAGCGCGCGACCCGCCTGGCCACCGCGCTGCTGGGCGTGCTGATCTTCATTGACGACGGCTTCAACTGCCTGACCATCGGCACCGTGATGCGCCCCATCTATGACCGGCAGCGGCTCTCGCGGGAAAAGCTTGCCTACATCGTCGACGCCACCGCAGCGCCGATCTGCATCATCGCCCCGGTTTCCTCGTGGGCGGTCGCCGTGGCGTCAGAGGTGAGCGAAACGAACGGCTTTCACGTTTTTCTCTCCACGATCCCTTATAATCTTTACGCGTTGCTGACCATTCTGATGGTGGCGTTTGTGTGCGTCACCGGTCTGGATTTCGGCAAGATGAAGCGGGCGGAGGCACGCGCCGCTTCGGAAGGACCCGATGAGCCCGCCGCGGAGTCGGCAGATGAGCAGCCTGCGGAAGCCGCAAAGGGCACCGTGCTCGATCTGGCGCTGCCCATTCTGGTGCTGATCGTCTGCGCGATCCTCGGCATGGCCTACGTGGGCGGATTTTTCCGCGGCGTGCCGTTCTCTCAGGCCATCGGAGAAAATCCCACGGCCGGGCTGTCGCTGGGCGCCTTTGCCGGGCTGGTCACCGCCTTTGCGATGTATATCCCGCGCAGGATCATGAAGCTCAAGACCTTTATCACCTCCATTGTCAGCGGCATCGGCAGCATCGTGCCGCCCATGCTGATCCTGATCCTCTCCTGGAGCCTCGGCGGCGTGTGCAGAGAAATGATCGGCACCGGAGAGTTTATTTCCGGCTTCGTTTCTTCCGCGCAACTGCCTTTGCAGCTGCTGCCGTTTTTCGTCTTTGTCATTGCGGCGGTGATGTCCTTCTCCATGGGCACCTCCTGGGGCACCTTCGGCATGCTGATCCCCATCGTGACCATGATCTGCCAGGCCGCCGGCGGCAGCGGGCTCCTGATCCCCGCGCTGGGCGCAACGCTGGCCGGCGCGGTTTACGGCGACCACTGCTCCCCGATCTCCGACACGACGATCCTGGCCTCCACCGGCGCCCAATGCGAACACATCCGCCACGTGGAAACGCAGATCCCGTATGCCACGCTGGTCGCCGTCATCTGCGCGGTCGGCTATCTGATCGTCGGCTTCACCGGCATGCCGTGGATCGGCCTTGCCGCCGGCGCGGCGCTGCTGATCGCCGCCATGCTTGTGCTGAACAAGCGGACCGCGAAGGCCTGACATCCACTCTGCAAAACCCGCAGGCGCGTTGTTTCCCGCGCGAAAAAAAACACTTGCCAAATCCTGTGTTTTCCTTTATAATGGGATTTATGATAACTCAAACGCCCGTTTTATTGTCCACGCTTTCAGAATCTGACAGGAGGAACCCAAGATGAAAAAAATTCTCGCGCTCCTGCTGGCGGCCGTGCTGACCATCGGCCTGCTTGCGCCCGGACTCGGGTCGCTTTCGGCGTTTGCGATCGGCGCGCCGAAGCTGCCGTCCGTCACCTCCGGCGACCTGACCTTCGTGGTCCCGGAGACGATCTATCTCGCGCCGGACGCCCGCTCCTGGAGCGTTGCGACCGCTGCGCCCTTCCAGTTCTACGTCAACAACACGCAGAGCGGCGCCGCCACGGCAAACGCTGCCGAAACGACCGGCAAGATCTATTACTCGCTCGCCGGCGGCGGCAGCGCCACCCTTTCCTATCAGTTCGTTGATCTCGGGCTCTCCGCGATCAGCGGCGGTTCGGTCTCGCTCAGCGGCAGCAGCATTTCCAGCGGCGGCTCGGTGAATATCACCGGCGGCGCTTCCCCCTCCCTTGCGGCGGGCACCCCCGGCTGCTTCCTGCGCTGGGCGCTCTCCTTCACGGAGAACGGCATTGCCAAAAAGGCCTATGCCTATACCTACGTTTATAAGCCGTACGTGATCCCGATCGCCGCAGCGGCGCTGGCCGGCACGGGCACGAGCTCCGGCGCCAACTGGGCAGGCTCGCTGACCTGGCTCTCCGGCATGCACGGCATCAACGAAGGCGGCATGCCCGATTATTCCAACAGCAGCTCGCTGGATAGCTACGAGGACAACAACTTCCTGAAGTTCACGGAATTCGCCTGCTTCACCAGCAGCCAGGCGACCGCCTACGTCGGCGGCACGTCGGTCAACGCCGCCGCCCAGGGCGTGGCAGCGACGAGCTGGGCGGGGCACGATACGAGCAAGGCGGGCGACCGCCGCTACGTGGTCTTCGCCAACACCAGCGGCACGGCGAAGAACTATGCCTATATGCTGTTCGAAAACAACCGTGAACCGACCAGCTATAATAACGGCAGCAGCGATACCAGCCAGAACTGGGGCGTCAGAAACACAACATTTGCGAAATACCGCGGCAACAACAAGGATATCGTCACCAAGGCGGTGGCAAAATCCATCGGCACGATCATGATCGACACGAGCCGCTATTCCAACCTGAATCAGATCCCGAATCTGGCGGTCGGCCTGGCTGTCACCTCGGATAAGGCCTGCGATGACGGCACCGGTCGCTGGTGGATGGCGGATATCTCCCAGTCGTCCTTTGCCCACAGGAGCACCTGGTATAAAACCGGTGAGGACGGGCTGGAATCCGCCGCCATGGAGCGCGACTATATCTTCGCCGGCCAGGGCAACGACTGGCACACCAGAAGCTATGACACGAACGAAGGCATCCGCTACGCCGGCGCGTGGAACCGCACGCTGCTGAATACCACCAACTCCGAGCAGATGTACTACGTCAAGAGCCTGTACGGCAATGCGGAAAAATCCGCCGGCAGCAACTACGACGCCAACGCCTGCGGCTACGTCGGCCTGAAAGCTTATTATATCAACAAGACCGATCTGCGCGCCGCCGTGCAGCGTGCGATCAAAAAGATGCCCGCGCTGGGCGTCAACGGCATCAGCGGCAGCGGCATGACCAGCTGCTACTTCGACACAGACGACGCCAACTATAAATGGGCCGCTTTCCAGACTGCTTTCAATGAAGCGAGCAAGGGGCTGGCCCGTCTGGAGACGGACGCCACGGCCGCGATGACGCTGGCCGGCAATCTGAACAACGCGCTCGACGCGCTGCAGACGTATTATACCGTCGACGGCAACGGCGGCGAGCTTGCCAACTATCAGAGGAGCTACACCACCGTCGGCACCGATCAGTACGGCATCGGCATCGTCAACGTCCGCGCCACGCGCAACGGCTATCTGCTGCAGGGCTGGAACGTCGATCCCGACGCAGCGCCCGCGCAGGCGGAGCCCGCCAACCACGTGACCGTCGGCTACAACAGCACGGTCTATGCCATCTGGGCGCCGGCCGTCTATGACATCAACTATACGCTCGACGGAGGCAGCTTTGACGGCGACTATCCGGCGCACTACACCATCGAGCAGAACGTCACGCTGGTCACGCCCACGCGGATCGGCTACCGCTTCACGGGCTGGAGCGGCACGGGTCTGACGGGCGAAAACAACATGACCGTCACGATCCCCGCCGGCAGCACCGGCGAGCGGAACTACACCGCGCACTGGGTGAAAGAGCTGTATACCATCACCTTTGACACCGACGGCGGCAGCGACATTGCGCCGATCAGCGCCTATTACGGCGACCCGATCACAAGGCCTGCCAACCCGACCAGGGAAGGCCATTACTTCATGTACTGGACGCGGGACGGGAGCATCGCCTATCTGCCCACGGTCATGCCGGCAGAAAGCTACACGGTCAAGGCAAACTGGATGATCAACCGCTACACCGTCACCTTTGACACCGCCGGCGGCAGCGAGATCGCGCCGATCACTGACACTTACGGCACGGCGATCACCCCGCCCGCCCCGCCGACGAAGGACGGCTACGTCTTCAGCGGCTGGTCTCCCGCGCTGCCCGAGACGATCCCCGGCGCGAATCTGACCGTCACCGCGCAGTGGACGCTCGCGGAATACGGGATCACGTATGCGCTGGACGGCGGTGAAGCTGCCGGGAACCCGACAGCCTATACCATCACAAGCAACGCGATCACGCTGATCAACCCGACCAAAGTCGGCTGCACCTTCACGGGCTGGAGCGGCACCGGGCTGACGGGCGAAAACAACCTGTCCGTCACGATCCCCGCCGGCAGCACCGGCGCGCGGAGCTACACCGCGCACTGGGCGGTCAATCAGTATACGATCACGTTTGATACCGACGGCGGCGGCGCGATCGCGCCGATCACGCAGGATTACGGCACGGCGATCACGCCGCCCGCAGCGCCGACAAAAGCGGGCTTCGCCTTCAACGGCTGGTCTCCCGCGCTGCCCGAAACGATGCCCGCCGGCGATCTGACCGTCACCGCGCAGTGGATCGA
>JAFWCS010000505.1 GCA_017534365.1 Clostridia bacterium
GAACAGCGCGTCATACGCCTCCTGCACCACGATGTGCTGGAACGCCATGGCCGGCACGACCTGCCCGCCGTTTTCGGCGGCAAGCGCCGCAGCAGTGGATTTGTACCACGCGATCTGATCCTCATGCACGGCGTCGTAGCCCAGATGGTTGCCGTCCGCGTCGCTGACGTAGGTGTTGGAATCGAACATATAAAGCTGGAAGGCGACCTTGCTGCCGTCCGAGCTGCGAATGGGCAGGCTGTGGGTGCCGGTGCCGAAGAGCGCGGGCTCCGCGTCATAGGCGAGGCAATGCGCTCCGCCGAACTGCTGATAATAGCCGAGCAGCGTTTCCTTGTCAACGCCCTGCTCGTTGTCGTGATTGCCGAACACAAGCGTGAAATCCGTTTCGGCATTGACAAAGAGATCGCAGATCTCCTTGATTGCCGCTTCCTTGTTTTCCTGCGGGGCCACGCAGTTGTCGCCGCCGAGGATCACGAGGTCCGGCTTGTAAAGCGCAAGCGCCTCTTCAATGAAAGCATGCGTGGTTTGATTCATGGGGTAAATGTCCTGAATATCGCAGATGTTCAGGATGCGGAAGCCGCCGTCTGCGCGGAACTGCAGCTCCGTTGCGCCCGCGCCGTCCTCGGCAAGGGCGGGAACGGCCAGGCTGAGCAGCAGGAGCGCAGCGAGCAGGACGGAAATCAGTTTTTTCATCGGGGAACGCCTCGCTTTCCAAAATCATTTTGCATCTGGATTATACCATTTTTCGCGCGGGAATGCAATCAATTATGAATAAAAAATAACAATTGTAAAATAAATTTCATCCTCTTGAAAATCGAAATAAAATCGTGTAGAATGAGGGCGAACGGCGCGCCCGTTCGGCAAATTGCCCAAGGAGGAATCACGATGACTTATCGCTATAAAACCCGCGGCACCTGTTCCCGCGCGATCGAATTCGAGCTGGAAAACGGCGTGCTGCACAACGTGCGCTTTGACGGCGGCTGCAACGGTAATCTCAAGGGCATCGGCGCCCTGGTGGAGGGCCAGCGGGCGGAGGATGTGATCGCAAGATGCGACGGCATCCTTTGCGGCTACAAATCGACCTCCTGCCCCGATCAGCTGGCAAAAGCGCTGAAGGAGGCGCTGCAGAATGGATAACAAAAGAACGATCCGCATCACGTTTTACGTCGTGGCCGGGCTGCTGCTCGGCGCGCCCTATCTCTGGAAGCTGATCCGGCTGATCCCGGAGCTGCTGAGCACCCTGCCGAACGCGGTCGAGATCCTGACCGCGACCGGCTACACCGCCCTGCTGATCGGCTCGCTGGTTCTCGCCTTCAAGCTGGGTGAAGCGCTCTGGATCCGCATCGTCGCGATTTACAGCAGTGTGGCGCTCGGCGTCTGCGTGCTGGTGCTGCTGACCCGGGCGCTGGGCGGCAACGAGCTGTTCAAGGTTTTGTTTGAGCTGGTTTGCGCGCCGTTTTACGGCATCGATTCCCCGATGACCGTGGTTGTGATCATGCTGGCGCTGGCCATCACGGCCTACGGGCTGCTCAACCGGCTGCCGCAGAAAAAGCAGACCGCGCCCGCAGCCCAGGGGCAGTATGCACCCCAGTATCCCCCGCAGCAGCCGCAATACCCGCCCCAGCAGGCGCCGCAATACCCGCCCCAGCAGCCTCCGGCGCCGGGGACGCCGCAATAAAAAACACATGCGCAGCAGACGTTGCCGTCCGCTGCGCATATTGTTTGCGCCGCCCGCATATAAAAGCTATGAGGCGGTGATGCAGATGTTTGTCTATTCGGTCAAAACTTCAAAAGTGAAGCTGATCACGCTCTGCGCGGCAGTGGCGGCCCTCGCGGGCGCACTGCTCTGGGTCCTGCTCGGCGCGCGCGCTTCGGAGGCGTCGCAGGAGGCGGTGATCAGCTATCGGGCCGGATCGGCGCAGGAGCGCCTGGCCTTCATTGCGCAGTTCGGCTGGCAGGTCGCGCCCGACCCGGTCGAGGTCAGCGAGGTGATCCTGCCGGAGGTCTATGACGCGGCCTTTGCGGAATACGTAGAAATGAATCAGGCGCAGGGGCTGGATCTGACGCTCTATCGCGGCGCGCGCGCCAAGCGATGGACCTATGCGGTGCTCAATTATCCGGGCTTTGAGGACCGGCCGGGCACGGTGGAGCTGAATCTGCTGATCTATGACGGCCGGGTGATCGGCGGCGACCTGTGCTCGTTGGAGCAGGACGGCTTCCTCTGCGGCTTCGACGGCGGACTGCAGGCAAAGCCGCAGCCGCAAACCGCTGCCCCGCCGGCTACAGACCCTGCCGGCCGAAGCTGATGCCGAGGCTGACGCCGAGCGCCTGATCCACGCGGTCCATATCCTGCGCGCCGAGATTGCCCATTTTGCCGCGCAGGCGGCGTTTGTCCTGCGTGCGCACCTGCTCGAGCAGAACGATGGAATCCTTGGCCAGCCCGCTGCCGCCGGCGTTCACGCGGATATGCGTGGGCAGATCGGCCTTGTTGCGGCGGCTGGTGATGGCGGCGGCGATCACCGTGGGGCTGAACTGATTGCCGACGTCATTCTGCACGATCAGCACGGGGCGGGTGCCGCCCTGCTCCGAGCCGACGACCGGACTGAGATCGGCGTAATAGATCTCTCCCCGTTTGACAGTCATGAAACGATCACTCCTATACATTTTTCGGATGCGTCAACACGCATTCGTTTCATCTTTATTTTGGACGCCGCACACGGGAAATAACCGTGCGCGGCGAAATTTTTATGTCCGCCGTCTTTCCATTTCTATTCAAAAAACTTTGCGGCTGTGATTGACTTCTTTTTTTAACAATGGTAAGATAAAGCTATCAACGGGCGCGCGCGTGATCCCGCGCCCGAAGAATGGAAAAGGAGGGAGCCCCTTGGATCAATTCAAATCAAGCCCCGCCATGTACGCCATCGCGTTCGGCGTGATCGCGTTCATCCTGGCGCAGTCGCTGTTCTTCATCGTGAAATCGTGGAAGCACGGCAAAGAAATCGGCATCAAAAAAGAAACGCTGGTCAGCACCGTGACCTCCAGCATTCTGTTTTCCGTTGCGCCCGCGATTTCGATTCTCGTCACGGTGTTCGTGCTTGCCAAGGCGCTCGGCGTGATCCTGCCGTGGATCCGTCTGACCGTCATCGGCAATCTCGCTTATGAAACTGTCGCCGCAGAAACGGCGCTGAACAATCTCGGCGGTTCCCTGAGCCAGGAAATCACGGACGTCAAGCAGTTCACGACCGTGGTGTGGGCGATGACCATCGGCTCGGTGTTCCCGCTGACCTTCCTGCCGCTCGTGTGCAAGAAGCTGCAGAAAAAGATCGGCGACACCGTGAATAAAGATGAAAAAGCCAAAAAGATGGGTGATATCCTCTCCGCTGCGGCGTTCATCGGCATCATCTCCGCTTTTATTGCCCGCGCCATCAACGGCTGCACCGTTGCCAAAGAGACGGTGACGGACGCTGCCGGGCAGCAGGTCACGCAGAGCGTGGTGACCGAATCGGCCGGCTTGCTCTCCATTCTGACGCTGGTGTTTGCGATCATCTTCATGCTCATCCTTATGCAGCTTTGCAAAAAGGTCAAGGCGCTGGAAAAATTTGAATCCTTCGCCATGCCGGTCGCCATGTTTGCCGCGATGGGCTGCGCGATCCTGTTTTCCAGGATCCTGCCCCCGGATCTGGCGAATTTCACCTGGTATGAACTCGGAAAGGCGGTGCGGTGATGGAAAAGAAGAATTATTTCGATAAAGTCCACGTCTGGGGCGCCGTCTGGAATTATGCCGCGCTGCTGATGATGTTCGGCGTGCCGGTCGCCATGTCCCTCGTGCTGCAGCAGTGGCCGAGCCTGGGCGTGATCGGCAAGGTGGTCGCAACGCTTGCGCCCCTTTACTGGGTTACGGGCATCATTGAAGTGGTGACCTACGTGCCGATGCTCGGCGCGGGCGGCACCTATCTGAGCTTCGTGACCGGCAACATCTCCAACCTCAAGCTGCCCTGCGGCCTGAACGCCATGGAGAATGCCAAGGTGCGTCCGAACACGGAGGAGGGTGAGGTCATCAGCACGATTTCCATCGCCGTGTCGTCCCTGACCACGACCGTCGTCATCGCCGTGGGCGTGCTCGCCTTTGCGGGCGTCTTTGCGCGCGCGAGCGACAATCCGACCTTCAAGGCGGCGTTCAGCAACGTGCTGCCCGCCCTGTTCGGCGCGCTGGGCGCGAGCTATTTTTCCAAGCATTGGAAGCTCGGCATTGCGCCGATCCTGTTCGGCGTGGTTGTGCTGCTGTTTGCGCCCTCCACAGGCGTCGGCATCCTGATGTTTGTGACCATCGTCGTCGCCCTCGTCGGCGCGGCTCTGATCCACCGGGATCTGTTTTTCCCGCTGCTCAGATCCATCGGGAAAAAGAAGAAGTAAAAAACGGTGTGATGAATTTGAAAAGTAGTGGCAGAATGAAAGAAAACCGGAGGGATGGCGCATGGAGCTGAAATACAGGCTGAACTATGATTACAGTCAGACACTCTGGATGAAAATGTTCCTCGCAAGGCCGGATTTTCCGCATAACTGCTCTGAGGTGCTGATCACGTTCCGGCAGGCGCTGGAAATGATCCGGGTCATCGACAATCTGACGCAGGGCATCCGGAAGATCATTTATCTTGTCGGCTGGCAGGGGCTCGGGCATGACGACTGCTACCCGGAGATGGAAGAAATCAACGAATTTCTGAAGGAGACCGGCGACGCTTCCGCGCGGAAGGCCCTCTGGAGGCTGTTTGAAGAAGCGAAACGATACAACACGGTCGTCAGCTTTCACGGCAATCTGGCCGACGCCTACAGCGCGACGCCCTGCAGCCCGGAACTGATCGCGACGGATTCCGTGCTGAAAAACGCCGACGGCAGCCCCGCCGTGATCGAGGTCTTCAACGGGCGGGATGCCTATAAAGTATCCTACAAGGGCTATTATGAAAGCGGCCTGTTCAAACGAAACTGGGATCGCTTCTGCGCGGCGACGCCCGTGCGCGAGGCCGGCACGGTGCATCTTGACAACTTCTGCATCGCGCAGAATCTGCATCCCTACACCTCCGTCGAGGAGGAGAGCGACGCGCGCAACAAAATGCTCGATTACATCGCCTCGCTCGGCATCGACGTGACGACGGAATACACCTATCGCGAGCTGGAGCTGCGCGCCGATTCGCCCGAGCATCCGATCCGCAACTATTATGCGTCGCAGGGGCAGCCGCTGCCCGACGGAGACTGGCGCGCCGCGCCGCTGCGCACGCTCGGCCGGATCCCTGCCTCGTGGTGGACCAGCAACATGACGGCGCAGGACTGCATGCAGATCCCGCCGGCCGTCTACAGCGGCAGGCTGACCGATCCGAAGCTGCTCGCGGCGTTTTACGGCGCCATGCACGGCGAGGATATCTGGATGGACAAAAGCATCGATCCGCGGGACTGGGGCGGCGAATTCCTCGATCAGTTCTGCACGATGCAGCTGCCGTATTTTTATCTGAACCGGCATGAACGGCAAACGCTGACGCAGACGCCCGCGGGCTATATCGTCGGTTTTTCGGACGGGATCGTCAGCGACGGTCCGAAGGCCGAGATCACTGCGGGCGGCAAAGTGCTGAAGTCCGGCGGCGACGTGCTGCTGCCGCTGGATCGGGAGAACACGGTCTTCATCGCCTATTCCAGAGCGGGCAAACGCGGCATGTGGGAGATCCCGGACGCCGGGTTTGAAAAAGCCGCGCTCGCGCAGATCACGATCGACGGCAACGTCCCTGCAGGGGAAGCCGCGATCATCGACGGCAGGATCGCCCTGGATCTGTAGCCCGGACAGGCGTTCGTGATCAAAAAAGCAACGAATTGAAACGGAGGTCATTCATATGAGAAATCAGGAATACAGCGGCATGCCGATGCGGTTTGCGCACACCGGCGTCACGCAGTTCGCGCCGGAGAATACGCTCGAGGCGTTCCAAAAGGCCGCGGAGCTCGGCTGCGAGGGCATCGAGCTGGATATCCAGCGCAGCGGCGACGGCGAGATCATCGTCACCCACAACGGCAATCTGGGCTACATGACGTTTGAGGCACACCGGGATTCGCTGATGGATCTGACAGCGGCGCAGATCAGGCAGTTCGACATTCCCTTCCGCAACGCGCTCAAGCTGAAATATCCGCCCTATCCGTGGACGGAGCATTTCGGCGGCCGGCGCATGATCATGCCGCCCGACTATGCGGAAGACCGCGTGACCCATCTGATCACGTTCCCGGAATTCGACGCCTGGCTCGCCACAGTCGATTATGATCTTACCGTCGAGGTCGAGTTCAAGTGCAAGGGCATGTGTCCGCGCATGGACGAGATCCTCGCGCATTCCCCCAACGTGTCAAGGTATATCCTCTTCTCGGGCGACTGGGAGGTCCTCGAGGAGATGCAGGCGCATTACCGCGCGCACGGCAAGCCGGACGGCCTGCGGCTCGGCGCGAATATCCGCTTCATTAATGAAAGGACCATGAACTTTGTCAGGCGCTCCGATCTCTGGGAGGTCGGGCTCAATAACGAAGCGTTCACCAAGGCGGACGTCGAGATGTTTGAATCCATGGGCATCAAGGTCTTCTCCAACCTCGGCGATTACCCCGAATGGTGGGCGCAGATCTGCGCCATGGGCGTTACGGGCTTCAAGACGAATTACCCGGACGCCTACACGGAGTGGTGGCGCGGTGCGCAGAAATAAGCGCCCTACGGTCGGAAATGACGGCATCGTAGCTTTCCATGCCGTTTTGAAACTGCAACAAACAAGACGGGAGTGAAAGAAATGAAACCCAACACGAAACCGGCAAATTCCCTGCCCTCCGATACGGGCAAAAACGTGACGACGTTCGAATACGTCTGTCTGATCCTCGCGCGTGTGGGCGGCATGTTCGGCACCACGCTGACCGGCACGCTCGCCGCCGCCTTCCTGCACGAGCTGTATTACGGCCCGGTCGGCGTCGAATCGGATGAGATCGCGAAGATCCTCGCCGTGCAGACGACTCTGACCACCGTGGCCGGCATCCTGATCGGTCTGGTCGCCGGCATCGTCGTCCAGAAATGGAAGACCCGCTGGGGCCGCTATCGCCAGTGGTACATCATCTGCCTGGTGCCCATTTTCGTGCTGACCGTGCTGTTCTTCTACGTGCCGAAGGGCTGGTCTGCAGCCGTGATCGCAGGCCATGAGGCGGGCGCTTCGGAAGCGGTGAAAACAGCGGCTACCGTTGCGCTGAGAAAGATGACGCTGTTCCGCTACGGCATCGCGCTCTGCCAGACGATCTTCAACGCCTTCAACAACTTCGGCCAGAACGTGGCGCAGGTGATCTCGCCCAATCCGAAGGAGAAAAAGACCGTTGCCACGATCTGGCAGCTCTCCTATTACATCGGCTACGGCGCGGCCTATCTCGGCACCTTTGTTTACGGCCTGTTCAGCGACGACAAGAATAAGATGTATATGACCCTCGCGATCGTCGCTGCGCTGGTCACCGCCTTCGGCAACCTGATGTGCGGTCTGTTCTGTCAGGAGCGCATCGAGCTGCCGAAGAAGGAAAAGGTCAAGGTCTCAAAGGCGCTGTTCTCCCTGTTCAAGTATCGGAATTACCGCGCGTTCCAGTATATGAGCTGGGTCAACGTGCTTGCCACGCTCGGCAAATTCTCGACCCTGCTTGCCGCCATCACGGTCGGCTCCTCCAAAAACCTGCTGCTCACCCTGCCCACGGCGGTCGGCACCGTGGTCGGCAACGTGATCACCACCAGACTCTCGAAGAAATACGAGCCGACCAAGCTTCTGAAATTCTGCGGCCCCTACGCCATGATCTCGGCGGGCGTCCTTTTCCTGATCTGCTTTGCCGAGGCGAAGCTGGGTCTGGTCTTCTTCAAGGGCTGGAACAGCGTGTTCTTCTATGCTTTTTATTTCCTGTTCGGTCTGGGCATCGGCGTGCAGGAGCTTTCCAACTCCCACTTCGTCGTCGAATATTACGACTACCTCGAATGGCAGACCGGCGAGCGCATGGAAGCGATCCAGGGCATCGTGCCCGGCTGGATCAGCACCGCGCTCAACTATCTGCGCGAGCTTGCGATCCCCTTCATGATCGCCTGGGTCGGCTATCCGTCGTCCACGGAGGGCGACCTCGTCGAAACAATGCTCAAGCGGCCGCAGGCGGACTATCTGAAAACCTGCCTCTGGCTGCTGGCTTTCCTGGTCTTCGGCTATGCGCTGAGCAACCTGCTCAGATCCATCATTCTCAAAACGCTCTATGACGTGGAGGGTGAAAAGAAGGCGCAGATGTATCGCGAGCTGGAGCAGATCCGCGCCGAGCGCCATGCGGAGAACGCGGCGCTTGCCGGGGTGAATGCCGAAACGGCGGAGTAAGATACGATGAAGAATAAAGCCTGCAAAATCATCAGCCTGCTGCTCGCGCTCCTGCTCTTTGCCGGCGCGTTCGGCATCCTGCCCCGCGCAATCGCGGCGAACGGCTTTTCCTACGAACACGATCCGCGCGAAAATTCCTATGCAATGCAGGATATCGTCGCGGATGAAGCCGCGGTCTACGGCTTTCGCCCGAGCGAGACCGGCAGCCTGCGCATGTATGCGTCCGCGGACTGGTCCGACCCTGCCCTCGTGGAGGCGGGGCGGCAGGACCGCATCGCCTATCACGAGAGCATCGCGGCCATGTATGGTCTGCTGCAGGAGATGCAGGCGGCGGGGGAGAGCACCGAGATGATCGCCCGCGCGATCAGCGCCAAACGCAATCAGATCCGTCTGGACGCCTACGCCGATGATCCCGAAGGGCTCGCCGCGCTCAAGGCGCGAAATCTCGAAAAATACGGCCATGAGGAAGGCCCGCTGCCCGAGGAGCTCTATGTGCAATACGGCACCTGGGAGCGCGTGATCGAAAAGGCGTTCAGCGCCAACGTCGGCATGGACGCCTGCCTCGGCCTGTATGACGACTATTTTTACCTGTATGTCGCGCTCGGACAGGTGCCCTGTGACCATCTCGATGAAAACGCCGACGGCGCATGCGACCGCTGCGGGGCACCGACCGCCTGCGCCGCAGCGCTTCTGGTTGCCGGCGGGCAGACGGTCCGCTGGAGCTCCAATGTGATCATCCGCGCTCGCGCGGAGCATCTTGCCCCGGCGTTTCATCTGGTGCTTTGCGTCAACGGCGAAGAGATCGACGGCACAAATGAGGACGTCCGATTTAGCTGCGCGCGCCTGAGGACGGATTTGACCTATACCGTCAAAATCGTTGACGGCGAAGGCAATGTGCAGAAGGACGCGACCGGCGCCGAGCTGATCAGAACCGGCGGCACGGTCATCTGCGACGGACGGTTGATCTCCAAGCTGATCACCTGTCTTTATTACATCATTTTCAGAGCGTTTCCGACTGTTCTGATCGAACCTTAAACGAAATCAAAAAGCTCCTCGCTGCAGTTGCAGCGGGGAGCCTCTCTTTAGTCAAACAGCTGACCGGGCAGTTTCAGTTTTTCCTTCGGCGGGAAGCCTTTGTCGAAGGCTTCCACGTCCGCGTCGTCCACGTAATAGCCCTGCGGCGTCTGATAAACGCCGGTGACGCCGTCCAGATAGCCCGGGATCAGTTCCTTGCAAAGAAAGAAGGAGGCGTCTGCGTCCTCCGGCAGATCGTGATAGCGGATGCCGAAGCTGCCGGCGTAGTCAAATCCGCTTTTGCCGTAAAACCCGATGTTGCCTTCAAACAGGACCGCGCCGAAGCCCAGCGCAGCCGCCTTTTCCAGCGAGGCGTCCAGCAGCTGCTTGCCGTAGCCCTTGCGTTTGAGCGGCGGCGTGATGCAGATCGGCCCCATGGTCAGCACGGGAATGACCCGGCCGTCATCGGCGAGGATGACAGTTCGCATGAACATATTCTGCCCGATCAGTTCGCCGTCCAGCTCCAGCACGAAATCCAGTTCCTTCACAAAGGCCGGATCCTCGCGCAGCACGTGGATCACGTAATGCTCACTGCAGCCCGGACGATAGACGTTCCAGAAGGACTCGCGGATCAGCGCTTCCACCGCGCGGTGATCCGCCGGCGTTTCCGGCCGAAGCACGAGATTGTTCGGATTCATCATTTCACCTCCATTTTTTGCCACATTTATTATAATCGATTTCTCCGGAATCGTCAAGCGGGAGCTGGGATCCTTGCGCTTGCGTTTTCAGATCACGTATGCTATAATTCATTATAAGAAAGGGGAGATCTGAAATGAAAAAACTGACAGCTATGATCCTGTGCGTTCTGCTTCTGCTCGGCAGCGTCTGCGCCGCAGCGTTTGCGCAGGACGATGCGCCGCTTTACGTCGTGCTGGGCGATTCGATCGGCTACGGCTCCGGGCTGAGCAACGCCCGTGAAGCCTGCTACGGCAGGATCGTCGCCGATACGAACGGCTACGGCTACGCGAACCACGCGATTCCCGGCCACACGACGCAGCAGTTGCTCGGCCGCCTGCAGGAGCCCGGCGTGCGTTCGGACGTGACCGCCGCGGATCTGATCAGCATTTCGATCGGCGGCAACAACTTCCTGCTCGGCAATATCGTCGCGCTGCTCTATGACGGCATCGTCAGAGAAGACTACAGCCGTTTTGACCGGATCGCCGAAGGGTTCTATACGGATCTCTGCACGATCATCGAAACGATCCGCGATCTGAATCCCGACGCGCTGCTCCTGATGCAGACGATCTATAATCCGCAGGTCGGCGACGTCGGCGCCGTTTATCAGCAGGGCGCGGACCGCATCAACGCCGAGATCCGGCGCTATGACGCCGATCATCCGGGTGAGATCGTGATCGTGGACGTCGCTGCCGTGCTGACGGACAGCGATACGGATTTCGCTGCGGACCGGATCCATCCGAGCGTGGCGGGCAACGAAAAAATCGCCGCGGAGATTCTGAAAACACTGGATGCGCAGGGGATCGAAACCGCGCTCACGCCTGTGATCAACACCCCCGGCAAGGATATCCGGCTCCCCGGCGCGTTCACCGACGTGGTCGATCTCGCCGGCCGGTGCTTCCGGTTCCTCGCAAACCTGCGCGCCGCCCTTCTGCGCCTGCTCCCGGTCTGATTTCGTTGCAGGCAGGATGAAACCTGCCGGGCGATCCCGGGCGGCACACCGGAGATCCCGGTGAGGCGCCTGCAAAAAAACAGAAAAGAAACAGAAACAGCTCCGCAAAAGCAGTGGCTTTTGCGGAGCTGTCGTCATCTTTTTGCCGATTCTTCTCTGCTGCAACGCAGTCAAAAACCTTTATCTGGTGGAGAGGATGTATTCCGTCATTTCGCTCAGATCCGCGCCGTTATAGGCGTCGCTGATCGAAATCGTATAGGCAAAGCTGTTATATGTCCAGGTGGCAAGGTAGTAGCTGCCGTTCTTGCCCTTGAGCGTTACGTCGTAGCCGCCGATGGATTGCGCGGTCTGCTCGGTCAGGTCGTTTCTGCTGTCGCTGTTGTCCTTCACGCCGAGGGTCTTCCGGCTGTAGCCGGCGTCGCCGTAGGTCACCTCGATGGTGCTGCTGTTGGATTCCACGCCGGTCACGGGAACGCCGACCAGCCGGTCGGAATACTGCATGTTGAAGCTCGTCGTGTTGGCCGCGGCTTCGCCGCCGTTGCTGAACCTGCCTCCGTCGCGCTTTTGATGAACGAAAATCAGGACCCCCGCCGCCACAACGAGCGCAGCGATCAGGACGGCGCAAATGTTTTTTTCTTCATATAGCTCTCCCCCAGAAGCGAACCCGGCCGGGCAGTTCCGTGACGAACGTCCCGCTTCCTGTTCTTATCAAGCACACGCACCCGCTCAGCGCAAGGGGTTAAAAAATAATTCTGTTTTTAGATTATGCGCCCTTTCGATTTCCCTGTTATCATAGGAAAATCCGCCCCGACCGCAGACAAAAAACTGTGATCGGGGCGAAGCTGTGTGTAAATCTTGTTATGCCTTGAAACTATGGGATCATCTTGAAATACTTCAATGCCTCCGTGATTGCTTTTTCCTTTTCCGGCGGGCACTGAGGCTGGCGGGATTTTTCAGATTTTGGTTTGTTATAGGAATCTGCAACTGGCAACCCAAACTTGCGCTTGACTTGAGAAATATAGAGGGATGAAACTTTCAGGCCAAATTGCTTTTCGACATAAGCTTTGATTTCGGGATAGGTTGCGTCGCCGTCGTGAATAGATACAGGCAATTCTGAAACATCCAGCTTGACCTTGATTACGTCATCCGGCGGAAGTTTGACCAAAAGGACAACCGTTTCTATATGCCCGGTGCGCGGGAACAGGTCGACGGGGGTAGCGGAGACGGGCTGATAGCCGTGTTCGGCGAAGGCGGCGCAGTCCCGCGCGAGGGTGGCGGGGTCGCAGGAAACATAGACGATGCGGTCGGGCCGGAAGGCTGCGACCTGCGCGACGGTTTCCGGCGAGCAGCCTTTGCGGGGCGGGTCGAGAATGACAACGTCCGGCTGCAGACCGCGTTCACGCAGCGTTTTTGCCGCTTCCCCGGCGTCTGCGCAGAGGAATTCCGCATTGTGAATGCCGTTGCGCAGGGCGTTGATCTTTGCGTCTTCGATCGCTGCGGGCACGACTTCCACGCCGATCAGCCGTTTGGTTTTATGCGCCATGGTCAGGCCGATGGTGCCCGTGCCGCAGTAGAGATCGAGCAGCGTTTCCGAACCGGTCAGCGCGGCGTAGTCTGCCGCAGTCTGATAGAGCCGCTCCGCCTGATCGCGGTTGACCTGATAAAAGGACAGCGGCGAGATGCGGAAGGTCAGGCCGCACAGGCGGTCTTCGATGGCGTCCGCGCCCCAGAGGGTCCGGCAGGCCGGCCCGAGCACGACGTTGGTATCCGCCGTGTTGCTGTTGAGGAGGATGCTTTTTACGCCGGGCACCGCCTGCAGCGCTTCCACCAGCGCCGCTTCCCGCGGCAGGCGTTCGCCGTTGATCACGGCGCAGACCATGAGTTCGCCGGTCGCCGCGCCCTTGCGCAGATAAATGTGCCGCAGCAGGCCGGCATGCGCGGTTTCATCATAGATCGAAACGCCGCTTTCCCGGATCCAGCGCTCAAACACAGCGAGGATCTGCGCGAATTCCGGCGGCTGCAGGCTGCAGTCCGGGCAGTGCACCACGCGGTGACTGTGCGGCGCGTAAAAGCCGATCTGCAGCTGCCCGTCCCGCAGAGCGAGAGGATACTGCGCTTTGTTGCGGTAATGCCGCGTTTCCGGCGCGGCAAGGAGCGGCTGCACTGCCGGCGTTACGCCGCCGATACGCTGCAGGCAATCCGCAACGTGCTGCGCCTTGATGCGGCACTCCGCTTCATAGGCGATATGCTGAAAGGCACAGCCGCCGCAGCGCGGGAAGACCGGGCAGGCAGGGGGGATGCGGTCCGGCGAGGGCGCGATCACCTGCGCAACTTTTGCGAAGGCGTAATTCTTTTTTACCTTTAGTATATGGGCGCTGACCGTGTCGCCGACGGCGGCCGCCGGCAGAAAGACGGCCATTCCGTCCGCGCGGCCGATCCCGCTGCCGTCGATGGTGCAGGCGTCGACGGTTAGGGTGACGACGTCGTTTTTATGCAGTTCCATACTCGACTCCCCGCAGTTGATTTCGTCCATCAATATACCACGGAATTCTCCGGACCGCAAGCCGCGCCGAAGATTATTGTTGATTCGGCACAAAAAAGTGAATCCTCCATTGTCGAAATGCACAAATCCGGTTTTTCAAAACCCCCGCCGTTTGTTCTATGATCCGAATTATTGCCCGCGGGGTTGAAAATCATTGACGCGGAAAAGTTTTATGGTATAATATGAAGTAATGAAAAAGCAGTTTCTACTTTGGATGGGAGATAGAAGTATGTTTGTGAAAGATGTAACGGTTCAAAACCAGGTCGGTCTGCATGCGCGCCCGGCAACCTTTTTCATCCAGAAGGCGAATGAATTCAAGTCGTCGATCTGGGTCGAAAAAGAA
>JAFWCS010000056.1 GCA_017534365.1 Clostridia bacterium
AAACAACAATCAAGGATCCCGAATCGATCGGAAAGAGGGGACAAACGATGTTCGCAAGACTGATCGCGACGCTGACGGTCATCGTCTCGCTGCTCTTCCAGAATTTCGCCGTTATGCCGCAGAGACACGCGGACGACGTGCAGCTCAAGGCCGTGCTGATCTCCGACATTCACGCCGACGCGGATCCCACCAATGAACGCTGCGATCTTCTGCGGCAGATCTTTCTGTCGATCGGCAGAAATCAGAACGACGCGGATACGCTTGTGATGGCGGGCGATCTGACCAATTCGGGCGATCTGCGGGAATATCTGAATCTCAACGCCTTTCTGCACGTCTACAGCCGCATCGGCGACCGCGTGCCGGCCTTCGGCAACCACGACAGCTGGCACCACAGCGACGACCCCAATTTCGCGGCGGCCGAGCGATATTTCAAGGCCTTCTGCCGGTGGAACGGCGTGCGCAACGAAACCGTGTATTACGCAAAGCAGGTGAACGGCTTTCCGTTTCTCGTGACCGGCGTGGAGGACTGCGATTTCAAGAATCCCTACCACTCCGAGGCGCAGCTGGCCTGGCTCGAAAAGGAGCTGGGGGAGGCGGTCGGCCGGGGGCAGCCGGTTTTCGTCGTCTGCCATAAGCCGCCCGAGGATCTCGGCGACGCCGCGGAACGCATGACGCGGATCCTGAGCGACGCCGCCGCGCGCGCCGATGCGCCGATCGTCTTTCTCAGCGGCCACCGCCACGAAATCGGCGAAACCACCTATGCAAGCCCCTGCGACAATCTGATCCTGCTGAATCTGCCGTCCGTGCTCTATAATGACGGCGGCGGGCTCGGCTTCCTTGCCGAGGTCCGGGCGCACGAGCTGACGCTCACGGGCATGAATTTCCTGACGAACGAACCGCTTGCGGGCTACGCATACCGGATCGCTTACTGATCCGCGGTGGCCGGCAGGGGGCGCAGGCCGCGCCTGCCGCTGCGCGCTTCGGTTTTTTATCTAAATTGTGTTGAATTCAGAAAAAAAGCTTGTCAAGCGAAGACGCATTGTGTAAAATAAAAGAAAGAGTTTTTTGCAGAGAGGTGTTGCTTGTATGGCGGTCTGTCCGAAATGCAAACAGAAGCTGGGTCTGTTCGACTGGGGGCAGAATTGTCCGCATTGCGGCGTCAATATGCGCTTCTACAATTTTGAAGAGAATTTTTACCGGGAGGCGAAGATGGCGGAGCTCTCCGCGGCAAAGGTCAGCATCAAGATCCGGCGCCTGAAGGCCGCGTTCATCGGCGGGAAGCTGCCGGTCGCGCGGCTTGCCGTGCTGCTTCTGCCGGTCCTGTCCCTGCTCGTTCCCGTGCTCCGGCTCCGTCTGGTCCTGCCGTTCACGGAGCGAACGTATGCGCTGAACGGCATCGGCCTGTTCAATATGTTCTCGGATCAGACGCTGAACTATGTTTTTTCAATGGTGCATGACCCGTTCAACGGCGCGGCGTTCGGCGCGCTGCAGCGGGTGATCTTTGCGGCGGGCGGCGCAGCCGTGCTCGGGCTGCTCGTTTTCCTGCTGACCGTGCTGTGCTTCATCAGCATCCGGAAGATGTC
Source organism: Clostridia bacterium (assembly GCA_017534365.1). GTDB lineage: Bacteria > Bacillota > Clostridia > Oscillospirales > Acutalibacteraceae > CAG-177. The sequence continues at coordinate 1,584 of JAFWCS010000056.1, forward strand.
CGTCATCCTGTGCGTCGTGAGCGCGCTCGGCATGGCGGATGCCGCGGTGATGCTGTTCCTCGCGCGCAGCTTCTGCGCCGTTGCCGGCGGGCAGCCGGATGCCGTCCTGACCGGGTCGATGTCCTTCGGGGCGGTCGTCACGTTCCTGGCGTTTGCCGTCGTCTTTGCGCTGAATCTGCTGATCGCGATCAAGGGGATCGAGATCGCATACGGCGAGGGGGATCTCGAACGCGCCGAGATCGCGAAAAAGGTCCGGCGCGGGGAATTGAAGATCGACGACCTGCCGCAGCCGATCGTCGAAACGGCGGAAACGCGGGCGATCGAGGAGGAGATCCGCAAGCAGCGCGAAAAGCTCGAAGCCATGGCCGGCGGGGACGGCGAAGCCGACCGGGAAGAAACTGCGAATGGACAAACGGAGGGGATCGGAAACAGTGAAAAAGATTGACTTTAAAAAACAGCTCCCGAAGCTCGTCATCACGATCCTCATCCTCTTCTTTGTGGTCGGATTGGCGTGGGGACTGAGAAGCGTGCTCGAGCTGGAGGGGACGATGGAGCCGAATATCTCCAAGGCGTCGCTTTCGCCCGTGCCCGAAACGAAAGAAGCCTTAATCAGCTACGTGCTGACGGCTGTGAAAAAAGCGGAGGAAGAAAAGCCAGCCCTGGCCTTTTCGGATGCGTTTCAGGTGGACGCCGATTCGATCCGCGCCGGCGACGTGCAGAGCACGGCGGAGTATATCCGGACCGGCGTCGAAGAGAAACTCGGCGCGCTGCGGGGCGATATCGTCTCCGAGTTCGGCGAGGATCTTTCCGGGAAGCTCTGGGTGCCGGAGATCACGCCCGGGGATATTGCATCGGCCGAGCTGAAATATGACTACTGGAGATGCCCTGCCTGCGGCAGGGAAACGGACGAAAAGCCCGAGGCCTGCGAGGACTGCGACACAAAGGCGGGCTTCCTGCAGAAATACAGAGACAACTACACCATCACGCTGCACGCGCCGGACACGGCGGAGCCTGCGGCGGCCGCGTTCTTCGCGCGCAATTTCCACCCGTTCACGCAGACGGAGATCGGGCAGCTCATCCGGGAGAATGCGCAGGGCTGGTTCGAATGCGGCAGCGGATACGCGGTGACTTACAGAAACGTCGCGATCCGCGCCGTGATCAACCGGCTGACCGATCAGATCGTTTCGCTCACCTATTCCGCGGACTGTGATTTTTCTGCGGACGCCGCCTTTGTCGGGCACTATGCTGCGCTCGGAACGCAGCCCGTCGGCTTCATCGTCAACGAAACCGCGGCGTTTGAATTCACCTGGCCAGGCATCACCGTCGCGGAAACGCTTGAGCTGGAGCCCGGGCAGACGGACGTGCTGAGGGCGGAATCGCCGTGCGGCGTGCTCAGCAAGGAGGAGCTGACGTGGACGACCTCTGACGAATCGATCGCGACCGTCAACGAGGAGGGCTACGTCACCGCAACGCACCAGTCCGGTCAATGCACCGTGACCGTCGCGTTCACCTTCATGGGGAAGGAATACACGGCGGACTGCACGGTCACCGTCAAGGTGCCGGCCGAGGAGATCGAGATCTCGCACCGCAAGCTGACGCTGCCGGTCGGCGGCACCGCTTCGCTCGAGGCGAAGGTCAAGCCGAAGAAGGCAACGATCCGGACTGTTAAATGGTATTCGGAGGACGAAAGCGTTGCCGCAGTCGATCAGAACGGCACGATCACGGCAAAACGTGCCGGCGCGGTCGGCATTTACGCCGTTTCGGACGACGGATACTTCAAAGCAACCTGTCATGTAGAGGTGGTGGAATCATGAGTGAGAAGACGCCGAACAGATCCCTGTCACAAAAAGTCTTCGGGGCGGAAGAAAACGCCGCCGTATCGATCGATGAAAAACAATTAGGGAAATATAGCGACATCGCCATCCGGATGTTCCATACCAAGGTGCTCAGGACGAAAGAAATGATCCTGCCCGCGATCGGCGAGCTTGCAGGAAAATTCCTGGTCGGCCTGGAGACCTACAAGACGGTCTATTACGTCACGGTGCTCCGCCTGGATATGAAATACGTCACCTTCATCCTGATGCTCATCGGGATCTATGACGTGCTGAACAATCCGCTCATGGGCATGGCGTATGACAAGACCCGCTCCCGCTGGGGCAAGGCGCGGCCGTATCTTCTGCTCTCGCCGCTGCCGTTTTTCCTGAGCACGTTCATACTATACAGCGGCGCCGTATTCCTCGGGAAAACGCCCGGCGACAGCCCGAAGAAGATCATTTTCCTCTTCGTCATGCTGTTCATACAGGAGACGTTTTCGACCATTTATTCCATCCCGCGCGATAATATGGTGACGCTGATGTCGCCGAATCCGAAGGACAGGATCACGGTCGGCCTGCTGAAATCATACCTGGGCAATATCGGCGCGCAGATCATCTTCGCCATCTTCCCGCCCGTCTTTGAGCTTTCCAACAAGGGCTACATTTCGATCGATCTGGCGACCGTGTTTTCGATCCTGGCGGCCTTCACGGCCGTGCTCGGCACGGTGGGCAACATTGCCATGGCGATCGGCTGCAAGGAACGCATCATGCTGCAGCCGAAGCCCGCGCCCATCACGAAGACCATGTTCTACGTGCTGAAAAACAAGTATGCCCTCAGGAACTTCCTTGCCAATTTCGCCGTCAGCTGGTGGAGCGACGGCGGCTACAGATGGGATTTTGTCACGCAGCAGGAGATCTTCGGCGGCTCGATCCCTTCGCTGATCGCTTATACGCCGTTCAACATTCTGGATGTGCTGAGCGTTTCCTTCATCCCGAAATTCCAGAAGCTGTTTAAAAACAACAACAAGAAAGCAGTCCTCTGGCTGCGCGCCTGGGACCTGGTTTCCGCCCTGCTGATGTCCATCTTCGGCGTGATGTTTGTTGATAAGAAATGGGTGATCATCGGCATCTACGCCCTGTTCCACGCGCTCGATAGAACCACAAGCCAAAGTCT
>JAFWCS010000506.1 GCA_017534365.1 Clostridia bacterium
TCTTCATGGGGATCGCGATGGCCTACACGCGCAACGTCACGCCGAAGGAAGTCTTTCAGCGCGGCGTGCGGATCGGGATCATCGGCTTCGTGCTGAATATTTTCCGCTATCTGATCCCGTCGCTGATCGGATACGGCATCACCCGCGACGCCGGGCAGTTTCTCACAGAGCTGCCCTATCTGGTGTTCGGCAGCGATATCCTGCAGTTCGTTTCGCTTGCGATGATGCTCATGGCGCTGCTGCTGCATTTCAAGCTCAGCCCGCACAAGATCTTTGCGGTCTCACTCGCCCTGAGCGTGATCGGCACGATCTTCCGGAACGTGGATCTGCACAACAACGTCCTGAACGTGATCGCCGGGCATTTCATCGGCGTCGAAACGGTGTCCGGGGATCCCTATATCTATTCCGATTATCCGGTGCTGATCTGGTTTATTTTCTATGCCTTCGGCTACCTGTTCGGCTATTATTACACGCGGCTGAAGGATAAGGACCGGTTCTATTTGACCGTTTCACCGATCTGCCTGCTGATCACGGTGCTGTTCTGCGCCTGGGAGATCCACGGCGGTTTCGGCATGATGATGGGCGAGGGCGACAACGTGTTCTATCACATGACCACGGTGGAGGCGTTTATCTGCATCCTGGCCTGCATCGGCACGATGATGCTCTTCAACTTCGCCGCGAAGCTGATTCCGGAGAAGCTGAAGAAGCCCATCGAGCGCGTGAGCCGCAACGTCAACACCACCTACTGCATCCACTGGGTGCTTGTCTGGTGGATCGTGGACCTGCTGATTTACTGCGTCAAGGGCGACACGTATCTTTCGCCGCTGCCCGCTTATTTGCTCGGCTTTGCGCTCAGCGTGATCGCGATGCTGCTGGCTGAGGTCTGGGGAAGAATAAAAATGGAGCATAAGAGGAAGAAAAGCCTATGAAAAAAAGGGGTAAAATCGCAAGACGCACCCTGATCTCCGTGTTTTTCACCGTCGCGATCCTGATCGTTTCGATCAGCGTTTCCACGGGCTTTCAGCTGCGAAACGTCCTGATCGAGAAATATTCCGCGTTCGCGATGACCTATGTCAGAGCCGCGGCGGATTATATCGACGGCGACACGATCAAACAGTATGTCGCCACCGGCCGGAAGGACGCCTACTACGAGGAGATCAATAAGTATCTCAACGCCACCATGAATTCCAGCGCCGAGGACGCGAACATTCAGTATATCTATGTGTTCATTCCCGGCGAGGGGGAACGTGAGGATGAATATGTCGCGATCTGGGACGCGGAGCTCGAAGAAGAGCCGCTGGATCTGCTGGAGTCCTATCCCTACAGCGAGGGGGCCAAGGAGCAGGCCGAGAAGATCTTCAATAAGGAGCTCAAGGAGGACGCGAAGTATTACGTTGACGCCGAGAACGGCACGCCCACGCTGACCGTGTCCATGCCGCTGCTTGACAGCAGCAACAACGTGGTCGCCATCATCGCGGCGGATCTTTCCGTCCACGGCATCAACAACGCGCTGGGCAGCATCCTGACCGGCATCCTGATCCCCGTTGCGGGCATCATGCTGCTGACGATGGTCACCTATTATTTCTTCATCAAGCAGGGCATCATCCAGCCGATCATCAAGCTCCAGAAGGCGACCGAAGAGATCGTGGATCACCTGGAGAGCGACAAAACCGCGGACTTCGACATTCACACGCACGACGAGATCGAAATGCTCGCCGATTCCTTCAGCGGCATGACCGACAAGCTCCGCGATTATATCGCGCAGAATGCGGCGATCACCGCCGAGAAGGAGCGCATCGGCGCGGAGCTGGAGCTTGCCACGCGCATTCAGGCGGATATGCTCCCGAATATTTTCCCCGCCTTCCCGGAGCGCGACGATTTCGACGTTTACGCCACGATGACGCCGGCGAAGGAAGTCGGCGGCGACTTCTACGATTTCTTCCTGGTTGATGAAACCCGTCTCGCGATGGTGGTGGCCGATGTTTCTGGCAAGGGCGTGCCGGCCGCGCTGTTCATGATGATGTGTAAGATCCTGATCCAGAATCAGGTCATGGCGGGCAAATCCCCCGCCGAGGCGCTGGAGATCGTCAACAATCAGATCTGCTCGAATAACCGCGAGGAGATGTTCGTCACGGTCTGGCTCGGCATCCTGGATCTGAAAACCGGCCTGCTGACTGCGTCAAACGCCGGCCACGAGAAGCCGATCGTCATGATGCCCGGCGGCGAATTTGAGCTGTTCAAGGATCGCCACGGTTTCGTCATCGGCGGCATGGAGGGCGTGAAATATAAGGAGTATCAGATCCAGCTTGAGCCCGGCGCGAAGGTCTTCGCCTACACGGACGGCGTGGTCGAAGCGACGAGTGAGAGTGACGAGCTCTTCGGCTCGGAGCGGACCGTGGAGGCCCTGAACGCCTTCCGGGACGGCTCGCCCGAGACGATTCTGCATGAGACCAAGCGCGCCGTTGACCGCTTCGTGGGCAACGCGCCGCAGTTCGATGATCTGACCATGCTTTGCGTTGAGTATATCGGTATGAATGAGAATTCAAATCAAAAGAATGAGATCACCATCGACAACGAGGTGAGCGAGATCGCCAGGGCGATCGATTTCGTTGCCGAGCGGACCGAGGACCTTCCGTTTTCGCTGAAGGTCAA
>JAFWCS010000507.1 GCA_017534365.1 Clostridia bacterium
ACTTCAACATCAAGGAGATCGATCTGGACATGAATGCGCAGCTGCTGACGCTGTTTGCGCCGATCTGGAACCCCATCTGGACCTGGGTCATGGATTTTCTTCGCTCCTACATCGGCCTTTGATTGCCAAAAAGGACAGGCTCCCTCGGGAGTCTGTTTTTTTATTGCAAAGAGTCTGTTTTTTATTGAAAAGAGGGTCTTGCATCCGGCGAAAAACTATGTTATACTGATTCTAATCTTTTTATTTTAAGGAGGTGTGTGCGTGCACGAGCGATTGATCGAATTTCTGCGGGAGCCGAGCGTGCTGATTCTCGGCTTCGGGCGCGAGGGCCGCGCCACCTACGATATGATCCGCCGCAGTCTGCCGGACAAGCCCATCGGCATCGCCGACGTGCGGGAGCTGCAGGTGCCGGATCCGCACGTGACCCTGCATTGCGGCAAGGGGTATCTCGACGCCGTGCGCGAGTATCGGATCGTCATCAAGACGCCCGGCGTGTCGCTCAAGGACGTGACGGTGCCCGAGGGCGTGTTTGTCACCTGCCAGACGGACCTGTTTCTGCATTTCTGCACCTGCCCCTGCATCGGCGTGACCGGCACGAAGGGCAAAACCATTGTCTCCACGCTGATTTACGAAATGCTGCGCGCGGGCGGGAAGCATCCCTGCCTGATCGGCAGCATCGGCATCCCGGTGTTTGAGGCGATCGACGCGGACGCCTTCGACGTGGCGGTGATCGAAATGTCCTGCCATCAGCTGGAATTCACCAGCGCGTCGCCCCATGTGGCGGTGCTGACGAATCTCTATTCCGAGCATCTGGATCATTACAACGGCTTCGCGGGCTATGCGGCGTCCAAGATGAATATCCTGCGCCATCAGGGCGGAAACGATTATTTCCTCTGCAATGCCGAGCAGCCGCTGGAGCGATATTATTCCTTCTATAAGGCGCCGCCGACGGTGCGCCGGATCGGGGCGCTTGGCAGCAGCGCGGACGCGGCGGTGGTCGCGGCGGCGAAGCTGAATTCGCATCTGCCCGGGCGTCACAGCCTGCAAAACGTCTGCCTGGCCGCGGAGGCGGCGCGGTGCCTGGAGATCTCCGAGACCGCGATCCTTTCCGCCGTGGCGTCCTTCGGCGGCGTGCCGCACCGGCTCGAGCCGATCGGCATTCACAGCGGCATCCGGTTCTATAACGACGTGCTGGCCACCATTCCGGAGGCGACGCAATGCGCCGTCGAGGCGATTTCAGATGCGGATACGCTGATCTTCGGCGGCAGCGAACGCCGGCGGGGCTACGCGGATTTTGAAGCGTATCTTGCGCAGTGCCGCGTGCGCAACCTGATCGGTCTGCCCGATTCCGGCACGGAGATCTGCAAGCGCCTAAAGGCGGACGGCTGCCAGAAAACGATCGTGCTTGCCGACGATATGGAGGCGGCCGTGGAGGCGGCCTTCCGGCTGACCGCGACCGGCAAGAGCTGCATCCTTTCGCCCGGCGCCTCGAGCTACAACGTCTATCGCGATTATGAGCATAAAGGCGCGCATTTCAAATCCCTGGTCGCGCAGCACGATGCGGAGTAATTGCGCGGCTTTGCCGGCGCGGGTGCGGTCTGCATCTCGTTGAACCGCATAAATCCCGCGCGGGGAAATGAAGGGCGCATGACGAATTTGTTAAAAAATTTCGATTTCCTAAGAATTTTTTAAAATGCGCTTGTTTTTTGGCAAAAAGCGTGGTAAGATAATCCTGTTATACTGACGAATCCGGTAAGCAATCACACCAAATACTATTTCACAGGGGGTTTTTCTCAATGGCATTTCAAATAGACAACGAATTTGAAAGTGCAGTGCAGATCAAGGTCATCGGCGTCGGCGGCGGCGGCGGAAACGCAGTCAACCGCATGATCGACGCAGGCGTACAGGGTGCGGAGTTTATCGCTGTCAATACGGACAAGCAGATTCTTTCCCATTCTCGCGCAACGCATAAAATCCAAATCGGTGAGAAGGCGACGCGCGGACAAGGCGCCGGCGGCAAACC
>JAFWCS010000508.1 GCA_017534365.1 Clostridia bacterium
GAAATATCGGGGCAGCCGTTGCCGCGCTCCCATTTGGAAACCGCCTTGTCGCTCACATGCAGACGCTCGGCCAGCTCCTTCTGCGTCAGATGCAGCTGCGTCCGGAACTGCCGGATGAGCGCGCCGGTTTTGATCGGATCCATCGGATCACCTCCAAAGCTTCGGCGCCGTCGCGCCGGTTCTCATGGCTTTATTATAATCGCATCCCGCCCGGCCGTCAATCCACGGGCCGTAGAGTCGGGCGTTAGAAAGCAAAAGGAAACAGCCGTTCCTGCGTGCGGCTGTTTCCTTTTTTCGCTCTTTTTTATTATGCTGCGGGGATGGGATGCTTGAGCATGTAAACGGCTTCCATCGGCGCGCCGTTGAGCTGCGCCCATTCGCCGCGGTAAAAATTGCGCACGCGGAAGACCACGCGGTCGGCATAGATCTCCATCAGCTCACCGAAGCCGGTTTCTTCGTTGATGTTGCGGCTTTCGTCGAGCAGGGTCAGCGCCGGCAGATACGTCTCCGGGAAGCCGCTCCAGGCGTGGAAGGTCGCTGCGTCCGACGAGTGATGCAGATGGCCGCACAGATAGAACAGGTCATGCGCCTGATTGAATTCCGCCAGCAGACGGACCAGACTGTATCCGGAATCCGGATTGATCGGCGCGGCCATGCGCGGGGTATAGTGCGCCAGCACGAAGACGGGCAGCCCGCTGCGGGCGGCCTCCTCCAGCGTCCGCTCCAGCCAGGCATATTGATCGTCGGACATGTGCATCGCGTCGATATCCTGCTGCTCGTTGGCCAGAACAATGAAATAAAACCCGTTGACGACCTGATAATAATACGGCGTGGTCAGCTCCAGATCGAAATACGCCTGCGTGAAGCGATACCAGCGCTGCTGAATGGCGTTGAAGTCTCCCTGCCCGTTGCCGAAATCGTGGTTGCCCGGCACGGGGATCACCCGCTGCCCCTGCAGCAGACGGTCCAGCGTCCCGTGAAAGATCATGTTTTCGATGGCCTGCCCGTTCATCGTGCTGTCGCCGAGAAACAGGAACGCGTCGCTGCCGCTCTGGTTTTGCATGGCGCTGCGCATGCTGTCGGCAAAGACTTCATAGCGCGGATAGTTGTTGCTCTCTACGTGCACGTCGGAAAACACCGTGAAGTTCGCAACGCAGGCGTCCGGCTCCTTGACGTCGAACGGCGCGGTCTGCACGCCGCCCGGGGCGAAAAGGAGCAGCATGGCGACGGCAACGATCAGTGAGGCTGTGCGAAGAAAAAAGAATCTCATAAAGCGCATCTCCTTTGCAATTCAGTCCGGTTTCATTATATCGCCGAATTATGAAAAATGCAAGCGCAGACTTTTGAGTTCCGGTCGCTCCGCGCCTGCCCAAAAGAGCGGGAATGCATGAAATCGATCGGACCCTATTGATTTTCCGCGGCCGTTTCACTATAATGATAATTGACAGGGCTGCGTTTTTCGCGTTTGCCGCATCCAAAGGAGGCGCAGGCAGATGAAACTGTCCGCGATATTTGAAGAGAAACCGAAAAGCTGGGGATTCAGGGGAGATCCGTATTTCTGGGCGTATCTGCAGGACCGCGCGGAGCAGATGGAGCTGCTTTCCCCCGATGAACTGGAAGAATGGGTCAAGGCGGAGTATCGTTCTCTCGGGCAAGCCGCTGACGGACGACTATATGGATTTTGCCGTCATCGAGCAGTTTGCGCACGGCGGCATGAGCTCCGGCGGCGTGGATAATCAGTGGTGGAAACGGGCATTCCGCTGCTGAAACGCAGATTGGCCGGCCGCGGCCTATGCGATCCCGCAACACCGGCGGCTGCCGAATGAAAGAGAGGTCAAACCAGATGAGCATCACGGTACATTTATACTATAAAGGGGAAAACGGCGCCGCGCGGAAATTTGCCGAGGAAATGGAAGCCTCAGGAACGGCAGACGCGATCCGCGCCGAACCGGGGAATCTTCGTTATGACTATTTTATTCCGATACAGGATCCGGAAACGATCCTGCTGATCGACAGCTGGAGGGATCAGGCTGCCATTGATCTCCACCACGCATCCCCGATGATGGCAACGATCGCAGGCCTGAGGGAAAAATATGATCTTCATATGACGGCGGAACGCTTCGTGAGCGACGAAGCGCAGACAGATGATGCATTTATCA
>JAFWCS010000509.1 GCA_017534365.1 Clostridia bacterium
GAAAAAGGACCGGCACATCGCCTGAGCGCGGAGAAGACCGCACAGAGCAAAACGGAAGGAGAAATGCACGATGCCGAATCTGAGCGAACGCGTGGGGACCTTTACCGACTCGGTGATCCGGCGGATGACCCGCATCAGCAACGCTTACGGCGCGATCAACCTCTCGCAGGGCTTCCCGGATTTCGACCCGCCCGGGGCGCTGACGGATGCGCTGGCAAAGGCGGCGCACGCCGGCCCGCATCAGTATTCCATCACCTTCGGGGCGCAGAATTTCCGCGCGGCGCTCGCCCGGAAGGTCTCGAAGACCATGGGCCGGGCGATCGACCCGGATACGGAGCTGTGCGTCACCTGCGGCAGCACCGAGGCGATGATGGCCGCCATGATGACGATCTGCAACCCCGGCGACAAAGTGCTGGTCTTTTCGCCGTTTTATGAGAACTACGGCGCGGACGCGATTCTCTCCGGCGCGGAGCCGATCTATATCCCGCTCGTGCCGCCGACCTACGACTTTGACCTGCGCCTGATCGAAGACGGCTTCCGGCAGGGCGCGAAGGCGATCGTGATCTGCAACCCCTCCAACCCAAGCGGCAAGGTGTTCACCCGGGAGGAGCTGACCGCGATCGGCGCGCTTGCCCGGCAGTATGACGCCTTCGTCGTCACGGACGAGGTGTATGAGCACATGGTCTATGCGCCGCATACCCACACGGCGATGGCGTCCCTGCCCGGAATGTTTGAGCGGACCATCACCTGCAACTCCCTCTCAAAGACCTATTCGGTCACCGGCTGGCGGCTGGGCTATCTCTGCGGCCCCGCCGATGTGATCGAGGGGGCGAAGAAGGTCCACGATTTCCTGACCGTCGGCGCCGCGGCGCCCCTGCAGGAGGCGGCCGTCGCGGGGCTGGAGCTGCCGGAGAGCTATTACAGCGAGCTGCTGGTGCTCTACACGCAGAAGCGGGATTACTTCCTCGCCGGGCTGGACCGGATCGGGCTGCGGCATAATGTGCCGCAGGGCACCTACTTCGTGATGCTGGATATCCGGCAGTTTCTGGAGCTGCCGCAGTTCCGCGGCATGACGGATCTGGCGTTCTGCGAGTGGATGATCAAAGAGATCGGCGTTGCCGCCGTGCCGGGCTCGAGCTTTTTCCGCGAGCCGGTCAATCATCTGATCCGCCTGCATTTCGCGCGGCAGCAGAGCACGCTGGAGGAGGCGCTGCGCCGGCTGGAGAAGCTGGCGGCGCTGCTGCCCGAAGCGGAAAAAAAGAAAAATACTGAATTGAATAAAGGAGAAAGAGAAGCATGAGCAAGGTGTTATTGATCAACGGCAGTCCCCACGCGCACGTGTGCACGGCCACGGCGCTGGAGGAAATGATGCGGGTGTTCGAAGCGGAAGGCGTCGAGACCGAGCTGATTCAGATCGGCGGCAAGGTCATTCGCGGCTGCGCCGGCTGCGGGCGCTGCGAGACGGCGGGCAAATGCGTGTTTGACGATCTTGTCAACGAGGTCGCGCCGGAATTCGCCGCGGCGGACGGGCTCGTCATCGGCAGCCCGGTCTATTACGGCTCGCCGAACGGCACGCTCCTGGCCTTCCTGGACCGGCTGTTTTACAGCACGCCCTTTTCCAAGCAGGGCAAGGTCGGCGCGGCGGTCGTTTCCTGCCGCCGGGGCGGCAACACGGCGAGCTTCGACGCGCTGAATAAATATTTCACGATCAGCAGTATGCCCGTCGCATCCTCCACCTATTGGAATCAGGTGCACGGCTTCACGGCCGAGGACGTCAAAAAAGACCTCGAGGGGCTGCAGACCATGCGCAATCTTGCCCGCAACATGGCGTTCCTGATCCGCGCGATCGCGGACGCCAAGGCGGCCTACGGTCTGCCGGCGCTCGAGCGCGGCGCATTCACCAGCTTTCAGGACGGCAAATGAGAACCGTTTTTCAAGGAGGTAGATACAATGAAAAAACAGATCAAAACCACCGAAGCGATCTTTCCGATGCCCGTGCTGCTCATTTCCACGTATAATGCGGACGGCACGGTGGACGTGATGAACGCCGCCTGGGGCACGATGCTCTCGAGCGAAATGGTGGCGCTGAACCTGACCGAAACGCACACGACCGTGGAGAATATCAAGGCGCGCGGGGGCTTCGTCGTGCAGATCGCGGACGCGGCCCACGTTGTGGAGGCGGACTGGTTCGGCGTGGTGCACGGCAGGGACGAGCCGGCGAAGTTTGCGAAGACCGGCCTGACCTGCGAGAAATCCGCGCTGGTGGACGCGCCGATCATCAACGAATTCCCGATCGCGATGGAATGCGAATTCGTGACCTTTGCGGGCGGTGAAACCGGCATCGGCGTGATCGGCAAGATGCTGCGCACCAGCGTCGAGGAAACGAAGCTGAAGGACGGCAAGGTCGATATCGACGCGCTGGAGGCCATCGCCTTCGACCCCTATACGCACGGCTATTACAAAGTCGGCGGCCGCGTGGGCAACGCCTTCCGGGACGGCTTGCAGCTGAAATAACGCGGCGGGCGGAAGCAGAATAAAAAAGATCGGCGCCGCAGGCGGCATTGCTGCCTGCGGCGCCATGTTTGTCAGATTGGAACCGGCGTCATGCCGGGGAACGCTGGCTTACATCTTCGGGAAAATGTTCAGCCAGGGCAGATACCAGAGGAACGAGCCGGTGAAGACGGCCTTGCGCACCAGGCTCAGCAGCCAGAGGATGGGCGGCAGGAAGATGCGGCAGAAGAGGGAGGTGTGATGCGC
>JAFWCS010000510.1 GCA_017534365.1 Clostridia bacterium
CCTTACGATAAAACAGCGGGGCGGGAGTGCGCTCCTGCCCCGCGCTGTATTTTTTTATTTGCCTTCGCGTTCCGCGTCGAGGATCGCCTTGACCTTGATCGGCAGACCGAACAGGTTGATGAAGCCGGCGGAATCCTTCTGATTATAGACCTCGTCGGCGTCGAAGGTGGCGAAGGCCTCGCTGTAGAGCGTGTAGGGCGAGGTGACGCCCGCGTTGATGATGTTGCCCTTATAGAGCTTGAGCTTCACGTCGCCGGTGACGGTCGCCTGCGTCACGTCCACGAAGGCGGAGAGCGCCTCGCGCAGCGGGGTGTACCACTGGCCGAAATAAACCAGCTCCGCGAACTTGTGCGCGACGACTTCCTTATAATGCTGCGTCTCGCGGTCGAGCGTGATCGTTTCCAGCACGTCGTGCGCGCGGAAGAGGATCGAACCGGCGGGATTCTCATAAAGACCGCGGGATTTCATGCCGACCAGCCGGTTTTCGACCAGATCGTTCAGGCCGATGCCGTTCGCGCCGCCGATCTCGTTGAGCTTCTTGATGAGAGAAACGCCGTCCATTTCCACGCCGTCGAGCGCGGTGGGGATGCCCTTTTCGAAATGCAGGGTGATGTAGGTCGGCTTGTCCGGCGCCGCCTCGGGAGCCACGCCCATCTCGAGGAAGCCGGGCTTGAGATACTGCGGCTCGTTTGCGGGATCTTCCAGATCCAGACCCTCGTGCGAAAGATGCCACAGGTTCTTATCCTTGGAATAGTTGGTTTCGCGGTTGATCTTCAGCGGGATGTCATGCGCCTCGGCGTATTCGATCTCCTCCTCACGGGATTTGATATCCCAGATCCGCCACGGGGCGATGATCTGCATCTCCGGCGCGAAGGCCTTGATCGTCAGCTCAAAACGCACCTGGTCGTTACCCTTGCCGGTGCAGCCGTGGCAGATGGCGTCCGCGCCCTCGGCCTTGGCGATCTCAACGATGCGCTTGGCGATGCAGGGGCGGGCGAAGGAGGTGCCCAGCAGATAATCCTTTTCATAAACAGCGCCGGCCTTGAGGGTCGGGAAGATGAAATCGTTGACGAATTCTTCCTGCAGATCCTCGATATAGAGCTTGGAGGCGCCGGTCTTGAGCGCCTTTTCCTCCAGACCGTCCAGCTCGGTGCCCTGACCGACGTTGCCGGAAACGGCGATGACTTCACAGTTGTTGAAATTCTCTTTCAGCCAGGGGATGATGATGGAGGTATCCAGACCGCCGGAATAGGCGAGCACGACTTTTTTGATTTCTTTCATGATGATTCTCCGTTCTTTTGAGATGATATGCACCAATTATACACCAAATATTCAAAAAATCAAGGGGAAATTTGAATAAATATGCAGAAAAATTCAAATCAGATTTGACAGATCGCGCAGTTTCCGCTTCATGCGGGATCAGGGCAGCAGCAGACCGACCTTCTTTTTCGCCTTGAAGAGGGTCTTGTTTGCGCGGCGGGCCGCCTTCTCTGCGCCCTGCGCTGCGGTCTGCATCAGATAGGCTTTGTCTGCCATGAGGCGGCGGTAGTTTTCCTGCACGGGGCGCAGCTCCTCGATCACGGCTTCGGCCACCTTGACCTTGAAATCGCCGTAGCCCTTGCCGGCAAACTCCGCCTCGATCGCGGCAAAGTCGCGGCCGGTGCAGCAGGAATAGATCGTCATCAGGTTGTTGATGCCGTCTTTGCCGTCGGCATAGCGCACGCAGGCCTCGCTGTCGGTCACGGCGGATTTGAACTTCTTCAGGATCATCTCCGGCGGATCGAGCAGGGAGACCGACGCCTTCGGATTCGGATCGCTCTTGCTCATCTTCTGCGTCGGATCCTGCAGGCTCTTGATGCTTGCGCCGACCTTGCCGATGAAGGGCTCAGGGATCGTGAAGGTGTTGCCGCGCAGGGTGTTGAAGCGGCTGGCGATATCGCGGCAGATCTCCAGATGCTGCTTCTGATCCGCGCCGACCGGCACGAAATTCGCCTGATACAGCAGGATATCCGCCGCCATCAGGATGGGGTAGGCGAACAGACCGACGTTGACGTTGTCGGCATGCTTCTGGGATTTATCCTTGAACTGCGTCATGCGCGACGCCTCGCCGAACATGGTGTAGCAGTCCAGGATCCAGGCGAGCTCCGCGTGCGCGGGCACCATGCTCTGGATAAAGACCGTGTTTTTTTCGGGATCGAGGCCGATGGAGAGCAGCAGGGCATACATCTCCAGCGTCTGCTGCCGGAGCTTTGCCGGCTCGGGATGCACGGTCAGCGCGTGGAGATCCGCCACGGCATAGAGGCAGTCATAATCCTCGCACATCAGCTTCCAGTTGCGCAGCGCGCCGATATAGTTGCCGAGCGTCGGCACGGAGGTAGGCTGGATCGCGCTGAGCACGATCGGCTTGCGTTCGGTCGTAACAGCTTCCATGCGGATCATCCTTTCTTGGTCATTTCACGGGCAACGGCGCCGAGGATGCGCACGCCCTTGACGATATCGTCATCCGAGGGGGTGGAGAAATTCAGGCGGATATATTGCGTCGGCGCGGTTTCGTCCACCATGAATGCCACGCCCGGCACGACGGAAACGCCGGCGGCCGCCGCGTTCTTGCAGAAGGAGAGCATCTCCAGATCGTCGCGCAGCTTCGCCCAGACGAACAGGCCGCCCTCGGGGCGATGGTAGGTGATGAAATCGCCGAGCTCGGCGTCCAGACAGTCGCACAGCAGCCCCAGCTTGCGGGCATAGATGCCGCGGATCTTCTCGATGTGGCCGACGAAGTCGCATTCGGTCAGCCATTTATAAACGATCAGCTGCGTGAGCATCGGGGTGTGCACGTCCTGCGTCTGCTTGGCGACGGTGAGCTTCGCGATCACCGGCTTGGGCGCGACGACGAAGCCGACGCGGATGCCGGGGGCGACGATCTTGGAGAAGGAACCGGAATAGAGCACCAGCCCGTCGGTGTCGATCGATTTGATCGCCGGCACGTCCTCGCCTGCCACGCGCAGATCGCCGTAGGGATTGTCCTCGAGGATCAGCACGCCGTATTCCTTCGCGAGCGCATAGAGCTTTTCCCGCTTCGCCCACGACATGGTGGTGCCGCCGGGATTCTGGAAATTCGGGATCGTATAGATGAATTTGACGTTCTTTTCGGTTTTGAGCTTTTCTTCGAGGATGCCCAGATCCATGCCGTCGGCTTCGATGGGCACGCCGACGAGCCTTGCGCCGAAGCTGCGGAAGCAGTTGAGCGCGCCGATGAAGGAGGGCTCCTCGCAGATCACGACGTCGCCGGGATTCAGAAAACACTGGCTCGCGAGGCTCATCACCTGCTGCGCGCCGCTGACGACGATCAGCCCGTCGTTGTCATTCCCTGCGCCGTAGCGGACTTTTGCAAGCTGCAGCAGCGTTTCCACCAGCGGGGTATAGCCTTCGCTGATGCCGTACTGCAGGGCGAGGATCGGCGTTTCGGCCAGCACCTCGGCGGCAAGCTTCTGCACGTCGGCCACGGGGAAGGCGTCCGGCGCCGGATTGCCCGCGGCCAGAGGAATGGTCGAACCGGAGCTTTTGAGGATTTCACG
>JAFWCS010000511.1 GCA_017534365.1 Clostridia bacterium
CGCGGATAGTGCGCCGCTTTTTGCGGCATACTATCTGAAAACACAAGGGGGCGTGCAGATGAAGAAAACACGTGTGCTTGCGGCGTTTCTCTGCCTGATCGCGGTTTATGCCGGTGTTCTGGTGCGCATGAGCCGGCTGATGTTTGCCGCCGTGCCGGCTGCGCAGTCAAAAGCGGGAAGGCTGGTCGAAATCGCGCAGCTGCGCGGCACGATTTTTGACTGCAAGCTGCAGCCGCTGACGAATGACGGCACGGCGCGGTGCATTGCGGTCAAGCCGACGATGCTGGCCCTGCCGCTGCTGCAGACGCTGCTGCCGCCGACGGCGTATGAAACGGTCGCGGCGCGCCTCTCTGCCGGTCTGCCCGTCGTGGTCACGGTGGATGCGCCCGTCGACGGCGGCGATGCGGTCGTGAACGCCGCGTATCCCGTGCGCTACGGCGCGTGCGCGGCCGCGCATATCATCGGCCATCTGGATGCACAGGGGCATGGTGCGGCGGGGGTTGAAAAATATTTCGATGCACTTCTGACAGAGACCGGCGGCTGCCCGCTTTTTCACGGATGCGCAGGGAAGGGTGCTGCTCGGTGAGCCGATCGAAATCAGCGGCACGCAGACGCCTGCCGGCGGCGTTGTGCTGACGCTGGACCGCGAGATCCAGCAAATCACGGAGGATGCGCTGGACCGCAGCGGCTTTCCCCGTGCGGCTGCGGTGGTGCTGGAGATCGGGAGCGGCGCGATCCGTGCCTGCGTTTCCCGCCCGGACTTTGATCCCAACGACGTGGCGGCAGCCCTGAACAGTCGGGACGCGCCCTTTGTCAACCGCGCGTTTTCCGCGTTTGCGGTCGGCTCTGTTTTCAAGCCGGTGCTTGCCGCTGCGGCCTATGCGCACGGGCTGGAGGATTTCAGCTGGACCTGCTCGGGCAGCGTCACGGTCGGCGGCGTCACCTTCCATTGCCCGAAAGAGAACGGCCATGGAACCATGCGGCTGGATTCTCCGGCTGCGCTGGCGAATCTTTCGTTCGGCCAGGGGACGCTGACGGCGACGCCGCTGCAGATCTGCGCAATGACCGCCGCGCTTGCCCAGCGCGGAACCCGCATCGATCCTTATCTGATCGCGGGGATCCGGGCGCGTGACGGCGCCGTGACAGCTGCGCCGCAGCCGGCGACGCGCAGCGTGATTTCCGCAGAGGCGGCGGCGGAACTCTGCAGGGCGCTGCGGCGGGTTGTGACCGACGGCAGCGGCCGCCGGGCCCAGAGCGAAACGGTCGCGATCGCCGGCAAGACCGCAACCGCGCAGACCGGCCGCTTGCGAGCGGGGGAGGAGATCTACAACGACGGGTTCACGGGCTTTTTTCCGGCGGACGCCCCGCGCTATGCCGTGACCGTGCTGGTCGAAGACGGCGGCGAGGGCGCAGTCAGCTGCGCGCCGCTCGTGCGGGAAAACGCGGAGCGGATCACCGCGGCGGAAACCGGCGAGGATCCTGTCCGCTGAACAGGACGGGTCGGATCTTTGCCGCCGAAAAAGCGAAATAATTTGAAAAAACCTCTTGACATCCCGCGGCTGCTTTGCTATAATAGGCAATGTTCCGAAAGGAGCAGCCATGCGAGAGTGGCGGAATCGGCAGACGCGCACGTTTGAGGGGCGTGTATCCTTGATGTACGGGTTCAAGTCCCGTCTCTCGCACCAGAGGGAGGGTTCCCTCACGGGAATCCTCCCCTTTATAGTGACACCGGCGGATCAGCTTGGTCACCCGCTCCGGCGGAGAGCCCGCACTCGGCAGCCGCACCGTGTAAAATTTAGCGGCATCATGCGGATATGGCGGAATTGGCAGACGCGTTAGATTCAGGTTCTAATTTGGAAAGCCCAAGTGCAGGTTCAAGTCCTGTTATCCGCACCAACGAAAAAACCCAAGCATATCAAGGCTTTCAGGCTTTGAGGCTTGGGTTTTTTCTTATACCTCGTTGCACCTTATATTAAACCTTTTTGTCGAACACATGTTCGGTTTTGAGGGGTTTTAAGGGGTTTTATCGGTCAATTTGTGCCACTTTTTGTGCCACTTTTTTTCGTGTCTTGCGAGCTCAAATTTGTATTTTATATCACCACAATATATTGTGGTTGCTTTTTTAAGCAAAAAAGCCGCCGGAATTAATATCCGACGGCGTGTTTTCTGTTTAAATATCAATGTATGAAAGCTCGTATACTCTGTGTTCTTTGTTGTCGGTGACC
>JAFWCS010000512.1 GCA_017534365.1 Clostridia bacterium
GCACGACGAAGAGAATCTTGTGCAGCTGATCGGCGATCTCCGGATGGTAGGCGATCATGGCGCTCGTGATGGAAGCGCCCTGGCTGAGCGGCACGAGATTGACCTTGTCGTGGCCGGTCTGCGCCTTGACCATCTGGATGAAGTCATAGAGCTCCTCGGCAAGGTCGATGTGGTTGCCGAAGGAGTTGTATTCGAAATAATAGAGATGATCGCGCGGCAGATCGGTCGGATACTGCTCGAACGGGATGTGATGATTGACCGCGTCGCGGTCATATTCGCTGTATTCGGCGTAGGAATAGGGGAATTTCTCGGTCATGACCTGATTGCCGAGCTGACCGTGCAGGTCGCAGGCGTTCAGACCGAAGCACAGGTCGATCGCCTCGACGCCGGCCTTGGACAGGCCGATATCCCGCTGCGTCACGAGCGAAAGCAGGGCGGGGACCAGAAGCTTGCCGATCAGCTTGCCGAGCTGGACGTAAGCGGGGAAGGAGGTGATCTTGTTGCCGTCCTTATCCAGCACGGGGTCGCCGTTTTCATCAACCACGATCGTGCTGGACTGGCCGAGACCGGGCACGATGATCGTCGGATAAAACGGGCAGTCGTCGCCGCAGGCCGTGCGCTTGCCCGCCGCGGGCTGCGCGGTATCTGCGGCGGACGCGGCGCCGAAGGGCAGGGCGGCCAGCAGCAGCGCCGTGCAGAGCAGCAGCGCGAGTGTGCTTCGCAGGGTTCGTTTCATTTCGATTCTTCCTTTCTTGTTAAAATGCGGAATGCATCAATAGACCATGTTTTCCGGCGTGCCGCTGAGGAAGGCGCGCAGGTTGCTCTGCGCAATGTCCATCAGCCGCGCCCGGGTTTCAAAAGCCGCCCAGGCGATGTGGGGGGTGATGAAGCAGTTCGGCAGGCCTGTCAGGGGATTGTCTGCCGCCGGCGGCTCCTTGGCCAGCACGTCCAGCCCCGCGCCGGCGATCACGCCGGTTTGCAGCGCCTGCGCAAGCGCCTGCTCGTCGATCACCTGCCCGCGCGAGGTATTGATCAGCAGCGCCGTCGGCTTCATTTTCGCAAGGAACGCCGCGTTGACCATGCCCTCCGTCTCCGGGGTCAGCGGACAGTGCAGGGTAACGATATCGCTTTGCGCGAGCATGACGTCACGCTCAACGAAGGTCACGCCCTCCGCCTGCGACGGATGGCGCGTGCAGGCGAGCACCCGCATGCCGAAGGCCTGCGCGATGTTTGCGACGGTCCGGCCGATTTTGCCGAAGCCGAAAATGCCGATCGTTTTGCCGCCCAGCTCCGCGAGCGGCGCGACCTGATAGGAGAAATCCGCGCTTGCCGCCCAGCCTCCGCCGTGTACGGAGGCGCTGTGCGCGGCCACGGCGTTCGTATGCTCCAGGATCAGCGCGAACGTCAGCTGCGCGACTGCCTGCGTGCTGTAAGATGGGATGTTGGTCACGGCGATCCCGTGATCGCGGCAATACGCCCAGTCCACCACGTTGAAGCCCGTGCTCAGCAGGCCGATATAACGCAGCTGCGGCTCGGCCGCAAGGGTTTCGGCCGTGAGCGGCGTTTTGTTGGTAAAAATGATCTCGCAGCCGCGTATGCGCGCCGCGATCTCCGCGGCGGGCGTGCGGTCATAGACGGCGCAGTCGCCCAGCGCATGCAGCCAGTCCCAGGAGAGATCGCCCGGGTTTTCGGCGAAGCCGTCCAGCACACAAAGTTTCATAACAGCCCTCCTCGACGCAGGTCGTTCATAATTAGTTTAAATTATAACACATTTCAGATGAAAAAGGAATGCAAAATAAATAAAAAAATATGAAATAAAGTTCTTGACCCGGCGGCAAATATAATATAAAATAAAGTGTTTCAGGCGAGGGCTATTTGAACAAGTCCTCATATCTTCTCATAAGTCTGCATATCTTTACTTTTCTCAAGCGTATCAAGGCTTCGCAAATTCGGCAACTTTTCATAACTCCGCATAAGCTCTCATATTGTTACAATGAATTGGGGTACAAACTGGGGTACAAATTGGGGTACGAACTTATGTCAGATTCAGGTCGAACTTAAGTCAGCTTTATTTTGCCTTGAAGTTTCGTGACACAGTCTTGCTTAGCCGAGGCGGTTGCCTCGGCGTAAGTGTTCATCGTGATTGATATGTCGGAGTGACCCATGATTGCCTGTATGACTTTGATGTTCGGTTCGTTTTCGCAGAACCTTGTGCAAAACGTGTGGCGGAAGGTGTGTGGCGAAACGTTATGAAGAAATAACGGCTCTCTCGCTTCACTGGCCGCATTTACGGCTTCTTGTTCGTTGTAGGCTTTGACCAGATCCACCAATGCGCGATAGAAGCTCTGTGGTGCAAGCGGTGTGTTGTGTATACTTCGGAATACGTAGTTTTCATA
>JAFWCS010000513.1 GCA_017534365.1 Clostridia bacterium
CCTTCTGGCCCTCGGCCACGAGCACTTCACTGGCCTTCGCGCCCTCGGCGGTCAGGATCGCTTCACGGCGCTGGCGCTCCGCCTTCATCTGCTTCTCCATCGCGTCCTGGATCTCTTTGGGCGGCAGGATGTTGCGCAGCTCCACGCGGTTGACCTTGATGCCCCAGGGATCCGTCGCTTCATCAAGGATGCCGCGGATCTTGGCGTTGATCGTGTCGCGCGAGGTGAGCGTGTGATCCAGCTCCATGTCGCCGATGATGTTGCGCAGCATGGTCGCCGTCAGATTCTCGATTGCGGAGATCGGGCGCTCCACGCCGTAGGCGAAGAGCTTGGGATCCGTGATCTGGAAAAACACGATGGTGTCGATCTGCATCGTGACGTTGTCCTTGGTGATCACCGGCTGGGGCGGGAAATCCGCCACCTGCTCCTTGAGCGAGACCTGCTTGGCGATGCGCTCGAGGAACGGGATCTTGATGTGGATGCCCGTCTGCCAGGTTGCGCTGTAGGTGCCGAGCCGCTCAATGACGTAGGCCTTGGACTGCGGCACGATCTTGACGTTGGCAATGATCAGCGCGATCAGCGCGATCGCAAGGAATGCAAGAATGATGTAAGGCATGTTACTCCTCCTTCTGTTGTGAAACGATCAGTTTAACGCCGTCGATGCGCTCCACGCGCACGCAGGCGTCCTTTGGGATCACGGCGCCGTCCGAAGAACGCGCCGTCCAGACGCTGCCCTGCACGACCGCCTGGCCCTTGCCGGCAAGATTGTCGATCTTCTCCGTCACCACGGCGATCTGCCCGATGCAGCGGTCGGCGTTGGTCGGCTGCGCAGACTGCTTCGTCAGCTTTTTGAGCAGCGGACGGGTCAGCAGAAGCGCTGCGGCGGAAACCACGAGGAACACAACCAGCTGCAGCCAGAGCGGCAGTTTGCACAGCCGGACGATCAGCGCGGCCCCTGCGCCGACGGCAAACCAGATCGTGACCAGCTGCGCGGTCATCGCTTCCACGATCAGGAAAACCGCAAGCAGAACGACCCACATGACGAGCGTAAAGGTTTCCATAGGCATACCCCCTTTTTTTGCATGGATATTTTACCATACTTTCAATAAAAAAACAAGAAGGCAGCGCAGAATATTTCAGGTTCAGCTGACTGCAAGCCGGCCGAAAAACAGGACGTTTTCAAGATCGACGCGCTGCGCCTGCCGCAGCGTGCGCAGCAGAGCAAGCATTTCGACGCACTGCGCGCGATAGGCGGCGCGGTCCGCCGATGAAGCAGGCAGCGTTTCCAGCTGCCGGGCAAGCGCGTCCACGGTTTCATGGCCGGTCGTGCAGTGCAGGAGCCGCAGCGTCGGCGCGCTGTCCTGCAGGAATGCGCGCGTTTCCGCTTCCAGCTCCGCAGGCGTCGCCGTTTCGCACAGCCGCAGCAGCGCGGCGACATCCTGCGCGAGCCGCGCCGTGCGCGCAAGCACCGCGCAGTGCAGGGCGACGCAGCCGAGCGCCGTCACCGCAAGCAGGGCGCAGGCGATCACCGTGCGCCTCATGAGGCGGACCCCGCGCGGCCGCCTGCCGCAACGTCCGCAACGGTCGCAGGCTGTCTGTCGGGCTTCAGCCGCACGCTGAGCTGCCCGTTCGTTTCAAAAATTGCCACAGCCACGTCCGCCGGCGCAAAGACGTCCTTTTGCCGCAGCGCGGCCTCCAGATCCGCCCGCGTCATCCGCAGATCCCGCAGCGCCTGCGCACTGACCGCGCCGTTTTCGATCACGACCACCGGGC
>JAFWCS010000514.1 GCA_017534365.1 Clostridia bacterium
GATCAGATCGGCCAGGCGCTGGAGGAGCGCGGGTTCGACCCCAAAACCGTGTATCGCGTGATGTTTCTATTTGAGGAAATGTTCATGCTGATCAATGAAACCAACGCCGGCGCGCACGTGAAGGGCGAATGCGCGATTCTGATCGAAAACGACCGGATCCGCATGATCACCAGAGATACGGGCAGAAAGATCGAAATGGAGGAATGGGATCTGTCGATGGATTCCCTGCGCGCCTACGTGATCTCGAGCGTCTCCAATCAGGTCGCTTCGCAAAAACAGCATCTGATGACCATGAGTTTCAACCGGAATATGTTTGAGCTGACAGGCAAACGGATGCAGACGGACGGATCCGGATCGCCAAACGAATAAAACAAATCTAAATCAAATCAGATTCATTGTGAATTCAGGAGGAATCATCCATGTCACTGCTTCGAAAAATCGTTGCCGTTCTCGCGCTGCCGGTCGCGCTGATCACGCTGATGACCGAATTCTCATTCATTTCAAAAGAAAAACAGGAGGCGCTCGAGGCTGCGCTCGCGCAGAATCTGGAAGCGGATTTCACGCCGGTTTTCCGCTTTGCGATCGCCTCGGACGTGCATATTTCGACCAAGGATCCCACCACGGCGGAGCGCCTCGCGCAGATGTTTGAAACCGCCTATCGCTACAGCGACAGCCATCCGTCTTATCAGTGCCTCGACGCGGTCCTGCTCGCGGGCGACAACTGCGACAGCGGCGCCGACGGGGAATATGAGATCCTCAAGCGCGTCATCAACGAGCATATCCGCGAGGAAACACAGATGGTGACCATCATGGGCAACCATGAATTCGCAACGACCGGTCTGGACGGCTATGAGCGGCAGATGGGCGAGCCGCGCGACAAGCACGTGGTGATCAAGGGCTTCCACATCATCGGCCTCTCGCCGAATCCGACCGATACCTGGCACACGCCCGACCAACTGTTCTGGCTCGCGAAAGAGCTGCACAAGGCCGAGAAGGACGCGCCGGACAAGCCGATCTTTACCATGCAGCACGGCCACATTTGGAAGACCGTCTACGTCTCCCGCAGCTGGTATACGCAGATGTCCGTGCCGCTGCATTTGGTCTACGCAATGTTCCCGCGGGTGATCAATTTCTCCGGCCATTCCCACGGCCCGGTCAACAATCCGCTGGAGATCTGGCAAAATGAATATACGCAGCTCGGCACGGGCACGCTGAATTATTTCGAGATGGAGCGGGATATCGGCGACAATACGGTGCCCGAGGGCAGCCGGAACGCCGCGCAGTATCTGATCGTCGAGGTCGACGCGCAGAACCGCGTGCGCATCCAGCCCTACAACCTGCTGACCGACGACTTCTTCCGCACCCCGTCCAATACGGACGATCCCGCGGCGCCGCTGCGCTGGCAGATCGACGACGTGTTTGATAAATCGAATTACGTCTACACCGCCGCGCGCAAAAAGACCGCGACGATTCCGTATTTCGCGCAGGATGCGGCCGTGACTGCCGCGGCAGCCGAGGACGGCAAGGTGCAGGTCACCTTTGACCAGGCGAAGGACGATATCTGCGTTTACGGCTACCGGATCTCCTTCTATGACAAGGCAAATCCGCAAAAGGCCGTGATCGAAAAAGAGATCTATTCCGAATACTATTTTGAACCGATGCCCGAGACGCTGTCCTGCACGCTCGATGCGCCCGCCGCAGGGGATTACACAGTCAGGGTCGTGCCGCTGAACGTCTGGGGCGGCGCAGGCGAAGCGATCAGCGCGGAGCTCACGCTGCAATAATAAAACGACGAAAAGAATCTGCGTCCGGAGGCGGCTGTATGAATCTGATTCCGCGAGAAGTTCAAAAGACCGGGAACTATTTCTGCACCTGGGATTCCCAATGTGATGAGATGCACGCGCGAAATCCGCAGGCTGCATCCATTCCCTCGCGCGATGCGATGTGCGAGGATTTCCTGTTCGGCGACGGCGGCCTGCTGCGCAGCTTTGACGGCGTGCGGGGCGATCTGATCGTCGTGCTTGACGACGGCTGGGACGTGCCCTACGGCGCGACGGATCGCCGGCTGTTCGGTTTGCTGGAGGCCGACCCCGCGCGCTTCCCGTCCCTGCGCGCGCTGGATCCCGCCGCACGGCTGAAGGCGCTGGCTGAGAAGGTCAGGACGCTGGGCTACCGCGGCCTGGGTCTCTGGGTGCCGACACAGACGCCGTCGCTCGTCGACGGCCGTGAGATCGTGCGCACGCCGGAGGAGGAACGGCTTTACTGGGAAGAACGCGCGCGGTGGTGCCATGCCGCGGGCGTGCTCTATTGGAAATGCGATTGGGGCGCGCATCAGGGCGATGCGGATTACTGCCGCATGATGACGGAGTGCGCGCGCAAATACGCGCCCGGGCTTCTGGTCGAGCACGGATTGACCGGCCGGCCGCTGCTGGAATCCGAAGAGAACGGCCCCGCCGTTCCCGAAAGGGTCAAAGCCTATCTGCAGAAGACGCTGCCGGTCAGCGATTATCTGCGGACCTATGACGTGGTGCATGAATTGAAATACGCGTCGACCGTCGACCGCGCTGCGATCTGTCTGGAAGCGGCGCAAGGCGTCGAGGGCCCCTGCGCCGTGCTGAATATCGAAGATACCGCACTGATCGGCGCCGCCCTCGGCTGCGCGATCGGCGTGATGCGTCATGACTTTGAAAAGAAACGGAAGTATTTGCCGCTCCCGCCGCGGATCGTGTCGGAAACGGTCTGCGCGCTGCGCTGGCAGCGCCTTGCGCCGCCCTTCGCGGCGAACAGCGGCGATCTGCATATTGCCGACGAACGGCTCAAAGACGTCTGGCATTGCCCGGAACGGGCGCGCAACCTCTGGCCGAATCTGCCGCAGGGCGATTATTTCGTCACCGCGCCGGCAGCGATCTCGCGGAATATGCCGCTGCCTCGGGTCACGGCGGCGGGCGAGCGGCCCTACGTGCTCTGCTCGATCCATCCGGAAACCGGCGCGCTCTGTGTGGCGGCAACGCCGCGCACCTTCGGCGTTAGGATCGACGCCGCGCCGCTTGCCGATATCCGGCTGCGGGGGCGGTCTCCCGCCGCGCCGATCGGCGTGTTCGGCAGAGTGGAGAGCCTTTCGATCGACTTTGATGAACCGGTCGCCGGCCGGCGCGTTTATGCGCAGGATCTGCGGTCGGAGGAAGCGCAGGACGTGACGGCGCAGGTCGCGCTGTCCGGCAGCCGGCTGTCTGTGCCGGGCGAGCTTCTGCTGCGGATCGGCGCGCCGGAGGATCCGGAAAACGGGATCCCGGCGGTCGTCCTTCAGCTGGTCTGAACCGGAGATTCACGCAGACGCGCTCTGCCTGCGCGAAGGCGTTTTTGAGAAGATCGCGCATTTTTCCGCCGCCTGACCGACGGGGCTGCAAACTGGCCGGCAGGCAAAGCGTGACCGAACAGGAGGGACCGTATGGAAGAGAACAGAAGAATGAAAATCCTCGTTTTGGGCAATTCCGGCGCCGGCAAAAGCACCCTGATCGAAGCGATCGCGGGCAAGGAGGTCCCAATCGGGATCGGCGAAGGGAAGACGCAGAGCATCTCCGTTTATGAGTCGGAGATCTGGCCGCTGACGCTGATCGATACCAAGGGCTTCGAATTCAATTTCCTGCAGCAGATCAAAACGATCGATCAGGTCAAGCGGTTCACCAAGGAGCAGATCGAGGCGGCGGACGGGCGCGGGATCGACGCGGTCTGGTACTGCATTGAAGGCACCACGCGCAGGACCTTTGCGCACAATATCGATCTGATGAACCGGGCGATCCGGGGCTGGAAGGGCATTCCGGTGTTTGCCGTGATCACAAAATCCTATTCGGAGCCGGATGAGATTGAAAACATTGAGGCGGTCAAGGCCGCGTTTTATAAAGAGAAAGGGATCAATTTCAAAACCGTGATCCCGGTCGTCGCAAAGGAATACCGGATCAACGACGCGGTCGCTGTGCCGGTCAAGGGGCTGCCTGAACTGTGCACCGAAACACTGGCCTGCGCCGCCGAGGCGCGGGAGATCAGCGTCGGCAATCAGTTCCGGCTGGTGCTCGAGCAGAAGCGGTTTTCTGCGGAAAAAACGGTGCTCGGCGCGACCATGGCTGCTGCGGTGGTGGGCGCGGTGCCCATCCCGTTCCCCGATTCGTTCATTCTTGTGCCGCTGGAGACCGGACTTGCCAAAAGCCTGCTGAAGATTTATGACATCGACTTTTCCGGCGATCTGGTGACGGCGATCGTCGGCTCGGCGGCGATCACGACCGTCGCGCGCACGGCGCTGAATGCGCTCAAGGCGATCCCGAACGTCGCCGGCTCCGTCATCAACGCGGTGGTTGCCGGCTTCTTCGTGTTCGCGCTGGGCGAGTCGGTCATCGCGGTCTCCGAAGAGATCTGCAAAGGCAGGATCAACAAGGAGAAAATCGACGACGTCGTCAAATTTGTGGAGGAAAAGATCGGGAGCAACGCCGCGCTGGCTGCAGCGCTCAGGATCCTGACGACCAATCCGGAAAAATGGAAAAACAAAAAGGCCAGGCAGATCCTGATCGAGACGCTGAAGGCCGTCAAGGATACGCTTGTGAAAAACGGCGGCAGCAGCGGCGAGCTCAAGCCGTGACTGTATAAAAGAAGCCCGAGAGGCGAGAAACGGATGAACCGGCTGATTGACAGCCTGCCGCATTTAAAAGGGGATCTCGTCGGAGACGCTCGGCCTGCTGATCGCGTGGCTGTTCAATGACACGCGCGTGCGGGTCCTCACGGCGAGCGCGATGCCGGAGAACACGGCCTCCGCCGCCGAGCTGAAGAAGAACGGCTTTCGCTGCGTCGCGCATGCCGTGCCGGAGGATTGGGGCTTTGGTCAGCCGACGATCGCCGACAAATGGGTCCGGACCGCCGCCGGTTTCCGGCGCGAGTACAGGTTCCCGGGCGCGGAAGACTGACCGCGTTTGTGTTTGAAACAGGAGGGGTTCGATGAAATCAATGAGAAAAGCGATCCTTGCGCTGCTGCTTTGCGCGGCGCTGACGGCGGGCTCGGTGCTTTGCGCCGCCGCGCAGGAGGATCTGACCGCGCAGGCGATGCGCTTCGGGGCGGACGGCCGCTTCCGGATCCTGCATATTACGGATACGCATCTGCACGCAGACAACGTAAAAGACAGCACGCGCCTGATTGCGCTGGCCTGCGACGCGGAGCAGCCGGATCTGGTGATGCTGACCGGCGATCTCGCGCCGGAGGACAGCTTTGAGGAAACGGCGGTGCGCGTGGACGAACTGATGCAGGTGTTCGAGCAGCGGCAGATCCCCGTTGCCGTTACCTTCGGCAACCACGATTCTGAGAACGGCGCCTACACCCGCGAGGCGGTTATGGCGCTGTATAATGCCTATGACTGCTCGATCTCGATCGATGACGGCGACGCCCTGACGGGCTGCGGCACCTACCGGATCCCGCTGCTTGCTTCAGAAAGCGACGCGCTGAAATTCAACCTCTGGGTCTTCGATTCCGGCGATTATGACAGCGAAGGGCACTACGCAAACGTGGCCGAGGACCAGGTCGCGTGGTATCAGGCGGCCTCCGCCGCGGCCGAAGCCGAGGCGGGCGGCAAGGTTTACGGCCTCGCGTTCCAGCACATCATTGTGCCGCAGATCTATGACGCGCTCGAAAAGGTTGGGCGCAAGGGCGCCTTTGCCTACAAACGCATCTACGCCGAGGATGAATTCTACCGCTTCTCGGCTGACGCCGTCAATTACGGCATGCTCCATGAGATGCCCTGCCCCGGTTACTATGATCACGGCCAGTTTGACGCGATGGCCGCGCGCGGCGACGTGCTCGCCATGTTCACCGGCCACGATCACACCAACGCCTTCGGCGTGCAATACAAAGGGATCGACATCGTCAACTCTCTCTCCACGCGCTACAACGGGGACGCCTTCTCCACGCAGTACGGCTACCGCGTGATCGAGCTGGACGAAAACGCGCCGGATCGATACGAAACCCGCGTCGTGCGCTGGTATGACTTTGTCAATGATCAGAACGTCAGGGCGCTGGCGGACGAAAAAGCGGATCGCAGTCTGTTTTCGGAGATCCGCTTCCTCGGCTTTTTCGAGAAGGCGTTCACGGATCTCAGCGTTCTGTTCGTCGAGACCTTTACGGGCCGGACGGTCCGCTATCCGGACTGAGGAGAAAAGCGATGAAAAAATTCGCGCTGC
>JAFWCS010000515.1 GCA_017534365.1 Clostridia bacterium
CCCCCGGACAGGGTGCGCCGGATTCGATCTTCGCTTCCACGATATCCGGCGAGACGGACAGGAGCGTGCAGGCATAGTCCGTGCCTTCGCCGTCGCAGACGGTCAGCGCGTCGCCTTTGCGCATGCGCAGGGTCTTTGCGATATGCGCGGCGTCCTCCCCGGACAGGATTATGCTGTCTCCCGTGATCCCGGACAGACTGACAAAGAATTTCGGCATGGCGAATCCTCCCGATTTGTGCATCTTTCATGCTCCATTATAGCGGCATCGCGCTTTTTCGTCAATAAAGCGCCTTGTTTCCCGAAAAAAAGCGTGTTAAAATCAGATACAAACCCACTGGCAGGAGAATTTTCATGGATCTTTATGATGCCAATACAGAATATAAAAACGCCTTGAAAGCCGGACAGCGGGAATACAGGACGCTGACGGCGAAGGGGCTCGATCCCCACCCGCAGATCCTCGAAAAGCTGATCGAGAACGTGTCTGCGCTGCCGGTGCAGACCATCGGCATTCGGGAGATCCCGATCGAGCGCATCGTCGGCGTGAAGACCGAAGGGCGCATCACGGCTTTTTCCGCGTCCTTCATGCCGCTCTTGGAGCCGGGCACCGAATTTGCCTCCAAATGGATCAGCCTGTGCGCCGACCATCTCTCCGATACCGGCATCCGCGACCCGATCGAGTGCTATGAATACCTCGGCGATTTCTATGTGCAGGAGGGCAACAAGCGATTGAGCGTTCTGCGCCACTTCGGCGCGCCGAGCATCATGGCCTCCATCAAGCGCATCCTGCCGCCGCAGTCGGATGAGCCGCGCATCAAGGCATACTACGAATTTCTGGATTTCTACAAGCTCACCGAGCTGTACCTGATCCAGTACCGCAAGCCCGGCGATTACGCAAAGCTTCTGGCGCTGCTCGGAAAAAAACCGGACGAGGTGTGGACCGAGCAGGAAAGAAGCAGCTTTCAGGCCTATTTCCACTATTTCCAGAAGGCGTTCAACGAACTGGATTCTCAGCAGGACGCCGACATGCACCCGGAGGACGCGCTGCTTCTGTGGCTGAGCATCCACCGCTTTGAGACCATCGGCACGCTGTCCGCAGCCGAACTTAAAAAATCCCTTTCCGATCTCTGGGACGACGTGCGCGTCGGCGCGCCCGTTCAGGTGACGGAGATGCCGGAGGCCGGAAAAAAAGGCCTGATCGAATCCATCATCAGCCCGGACAAGCCGCATATCCAGGTCGCATTCGTCCATCAGCGCGACGTGGAGATCAGCCCGTGGACGAAAGCCCACGAGCAGGCGCGCGAATACCTCGGCGTCGTTCTGGGCGACCGCGTCAGCACGAAGAGCTATTTCAATGCCGACACCGTAGAATCCGCGCTTTCGCAGATTGAGCTGGCCGTGCTCGATGGTGCAGAGGTCGTATTCACGACGACACCGTCTCTCCTGCGTCCTACGCTGAAGCTTGCCGTGCAGTATCCGAAGGTGCGCTTCTTCAACTGCTCCGCCGACGTCCCCTTCTCCAGCGTGCACGGCTATTACTGCCGCGCCTATGATGGCAAATTCATCACCGGCGCGATCGCCGGCGCGATGACGAAGGGCGACGAGATCGGCTATATCGCATCCTACCCCATCCTCGGCGTGCCCGCGTCGATCAACGCGTTCGCGCTCGGCGCGCAGATGACCAATCCGCGCGCGCGCGTGATCCTGCGCTGGTCGTGCGTGGCGGGCGATCCGCTGCAGGATTTCCTGCAGCAGGGCATCACCG
>JAFWCS010000516.1 GCA_017534365.1 Clostridia bacterium
CTGCTGCTGCGGGAGACGCCGGACGGCACGGAAAAGACCGCGCTGGCCGACTCCCTCTCCGCCCAGTACGAAGAGATCCTGGTGGATGAGTTTCAGGACGTCAACGCCGCGCAGAATATGATCTTCAAGGCCCTGTCCCGCAACGAGGAGAATCTCTTCATGGTGGGTGACGTCAAGCAGAGCATTTACGGCTTCCGCCGCGCCATGCCGGAGATCTTTCTCCACCGCCGGGACGCCATGCGCGAATTTGACGGCGTGCACTACCCCGCGCGGGTCACCCTCGGCAAGAATTTCCGCTCCCGCGTCGGCGTGACGGGGATCGTCAACTATATTTTCGAAGCGGTCATGAGCAGCGAGACCGGCGGCGTGACCTATGACGCCGGGGAGCGGCTGGAGGCCGCGGCCGCCTACGCGCCCAAGCCGGAGCCGGCCACGGAGCTGGTACTGGTGGAAGCGCCGAACGATCAGGGCCTGCAGGCGCAGGCGGTCTGGCTGGCCGATTACATCACGCACGCCATGCAAAGCGGCATGACCGTCAAGGAGGGCGAGGGCGAGCGCCCGGTGCGCCTGCGGGATTTCTGCATCCTGCTGCGCAGCGTCCAGCGGACCACCCGCCCCTTCACCGACGTTTTCACCGCCCGCGGCATCCCCGTGCTGTGCGAGGCGGGCAAGGGGATCCTCACCGCGCCGGAGGTGCGCTTCCTGCTTTCGTTGCTGAAGGTGCTCAACGATCCGCTCGAGGATATCCCGCTCACGGCCGTGCTGCTTTCCCCGGCCTTCGGCTTCACGCCCGCGGAGCTTGCGCGCATGCGCGCTGCGCAGCGGCAGGGGCCGGTCTGGCATTGCCTGGTCCGCGCGGCAGAGGACGGCGACGCGAAGGCGGCGGCCTTCCTGACACAGATGACGCAGCTGCGGCGGCTGGCCGTTACGGTGCGCACGGGCGAGCTGCTGCGCCGGCTGATCGATGAAACGGGCTATGACGCGATCGTCTGCGCCATGCGTGACAGCGAAAAACGCCGGGCGAATCTCAACCTGCTGATCGACCTTTCGAACCGCTATGAGAGCAACGGCGGGCGCGGGCTGGACGGCTTCCTGCGCTACGTGGACGCCACGGTCGACAGCGGACGCGATCTGCAGTGCGGCGACGCGGCTTCGGACGCGGCGGACGCTGTGCGGATCATGACCATCCATAAAAGCAAGGGACTGGAATTCCCTGTTTGCATTCTGGCCGGCTGCGAGCGCAGCTACAATACGCAGGCGCAGCGGTCGGATCTGATTCTCGCGCCCGGCAGCGGCGTCGGCCTGATCGGCGGGCGCGGCGCGGTCCGGTATGACACGCTCTCCCGCATCGCGGCGCAGCTCGAGACCCGGCGCATGGAAAACAGCGAGGAGCTGCGCGTGCTTTACGTTGCGCTGACGAGAGCGAAGGAGAAGCTGCTGATCCTCGCGTCCGCCCCAGACTGGGGCAAACGGCTGGCGGGGATCGCCGCGAAGGCCGGCACAGAGCCGCAGATCCCGTCCTTCACCGTCAACGGCTTTTCGCGCTTCAGCGACGTGATGCTTGCGGCGCTGCTGCGGCATCCGGATGCGCACGCCCTGCGTATGGCGGCGGGCCTGCCGTCGGATTGGACGGTGCCCTGCGACACGCCGCTGCGTGCGGAAATTGTGCGCCCGGCGATGGAGGAAACGGCGGCGGCGGAGCAAACCGCCCTGCCCGATCCGGATCCGGCGACGGTGGCGCAGCTGCAAACGCAGCTGGCCTACGTCTATCCTTACGCTCCGCTTCACGGCGTCGTGGCCAAACGCATCGCCTCCCGGATGGAGGGCGCGGAAGCGGATACGACCTATTTCGCCTCCGCCCGCCCGGCCTTTATGAGCAAGGCGGGGCTGACCCCCGCGCAGCGCGGCACGGCGACCCACAGCTTCATGGAATTCGCCGATTTTGCGGCGACTGCGGCCGATCCCGCCGCGGAGCTGCGGCGGCTGACGGACGAGGGCTACTTTACCCCGGCGCTGGCGCAGGCGGTGGATCTGCAGGCGGTCGCCCGGTTCTTCGCGTCGCCTCTGGCCGCGCGGATGTTCCGCTCGCCCCGGCTGCTGCGGGAATACGGCTTCCGCGTCGGCGTTCCGCTCACGGAGCTGCAGCCGGAGCTGCCGGCGGAGTGCGCTGCAGGGGAGCGGATCGTCATCGAGGGCGTGGTGGACTGCGCCTTTCTCGAGGACGGGCAGCTCGTGATCGTGGATTATAAAACCGACCGCGTGCAGGCGGCGCAGACGCTGATCGACCGCTACAGCGCGCAGCTGGCCGTTTATCGCCGCTGCCTGGGCGAAGCGCTGGAGCTGCCGGTGAAGGAGACGCTGATCAGTCGTTCCGCCTGAACGAGAGCATCACGATTGAATGAGAAATTGGAAATTGGTGATCGGGTAGGGACGATCGCGTTCGCCTGCCGGTTGACCTGCAATCCGACGGCGGCGCACAAATGGCCTCCCTCTTAGAGGGAGGTGGCACGGCGCAGCCGTGACGGAGGGAGTCAACCGTTTGCAAACGCCGCGTGTGCCACGCGGTCGGAACGCCCGAAGGTCGTTCCCTGCACTGCGCCTTCCGCCTGAACGAGAGCATCGCCCTGCCCGCGGAGTAACGCGTTTTGCCGCCGGCGGGCGGGCCGGAAAAATCAAACGTGAAAAAAATAAAAAAAGGGCTTGCATTTTCAAACGAACTGTGCTAAAATGCTTTCTGTTACGTTAATGCAAGTGAAAGAGGTGACATCAATGAAGGAAGGCATCCATCCGAAGTATGAGCAGACGGAGATCCGCTGCGCGTGCGGCGAAGTGATCAAGACCGGCTCCACCAAGCAGAACATCCGCGTGGATATCTGCTCCAAATGCCATCCGTTCTTTACCGGCAAACAGAAGCTGGTCGATACCGGCGGACGTGTGGATCGTTTCAACAGACGTTTCAATCTCGGCAACAAATAAGAAGACGGCAAGCAAAAACAGCGGTGCATTTTTTTGTGCACCGCTTTTTGTGCTGCCCGGGTGATTGCTTATGACCGAACAGTATCAGACCGTCCGCGCGGCGGCGCAGGCGGAATTCATCGTGAAAAAATCCCGCTTCATCGGGTATATCGCGCCCATGACGACGAGCGCCGAGGCGCTGGACTTCATTGCGAAGATCAGCAAGCGCCACTGGGACGCCACCCACAACGTCTATGCCTACGTTATCCGGGAGGAGGGCGTCAAGCGCTATTCGGACGACGGCGAGCCCCAGGGCACGGCGGGTATTCCGACCCTCGACGTGCTCGAAAAGCAGGGGCTGACGGATTGCGCCGTCGTGGTCACGCGCTATTTCGGCGGGATCATGCTCGGCGCGGGCGGCCTCGTGCGCGCCTATTCCCACGGAGCGGCGATCGCCGTGGAGGCCGGCGGGATCGTGACCCGCGCGATCTGCGCCCGGCTGACCGTGACCTGCGACTACACCTTTTACGGCAAGCTGGCGGCGCTCGTGCCCGCGAGCGGCGGGGTCGTGGAGGATACGGCCTTCACCGACGCGGTGACGCTGCAGCTGCGCATTCCGCGCGCGCTGGAGGGCGGCTTCCGCGCGGCGCTGACCGAGGCGAGCAACGGCCGCGTGACGGCGGAAAAAATCGAAGAGCTCTATGCCGATCTGGATTGATTCAAATCGGCTTTTTTCATCGTTGAAAGAGAAAATTTTGTATTTTTAAAGTACATTTCGGGTTTTTTCAGTATAAACTTATTGAGAAGCTGTTTCGGCTTCCTGTGTTTGATTTGGGATTTGAAAAAAGAACGGAGGGATGCGGCGTGCAGGAGATTCGTCTTGCGGCCGAAGCGCGGGAGCGCGCAACGCTGTCGCCCCGGGCGGCGCTGGCCTGCGAGAGCCGCGGCCGGCTGCGCCCAGAGCCGGAATGCCCGGTGCGCACGGTCTTTCAGCGGGATCGCGACCGGATCATCCATTCCAGCGCGTTCCGGCGGCTCAAGCATAAGACGCAGGTCTTTCTTTCTCCGGAGGGGGATTATTACCGCACGCGCCCGACCCATACGCTGGAGGTGGCGCAGATCGCGCGCACGATCGCCGGGGCGCTCCTGCTCAACGGCGATCTGACCGAGGCGATCGCGCTCGGCCACGATCTGGGGCACACGCCCTTCGGCCACGCCGGGGAGCGCGCGCTGGATGCCGTGTGCAGCCGCGGGTTCCGGCATTACACCCAGAGCCTGCGCGTGGTCGACAAGCTGGAAAAGGACGGGCAGGGGCTGAATCTGACCTTTGAGGTGCGCGACGGCATCGAGCGCCACACGACCGGCGCGCCGGCGGCGACCCGCGAG
This sequence comes from Clostridia bacterium, assembly GCA_017534365.1. GTDB lineage: Bacteria > Bacillota > Clostridia > Oscillospirales > Acutalibacteraceae > CAG-177. Next base: position 4,342 of record JAFWCS010000516.1, read on the forward strand.
GGGCAGGTCGTGCGCCTGGCCGACCGGATCGCCTACATCAACCACGATATCGACGACGCCGCCACGGCGGGCGTCATGCGGGAGGCGGAGATCCCGGGTGAGATCCGCGCCGTGCTGGGCGAAAGCAAGAGCGCGCGGATCAACACGCTCGTGCTCGACTGCATCCGCAGCAGCGGCGAAGAAATCTGCCTGAGCGGCGAGGTGCAGGGCGCGTTCGACGCGCTGCATACCTTTATGTTTGACCGGGTCTATACGAATCCCGTGTGCAAGAGCGAGGAGATCAAGGCCGCAGCGCTGATCCAGAAGCTGTTTGATTATTACACGGAGGCGCCCGAGCGGCTGCCCCCGCTGTATCGCGAGATCGCGCTGTGCGACGGGCTGGAAACGGCCGCCTGCGATTTCATCGCCGGGATGACCGACCGCTATGCCGTGCGCGTGTTCAACGACATTTTCGTGCCGAAGGCCTGGACCCGGCAGGATGAAATGCTGCTGCATATCTGACGGGATTCTTCACGCATCGCGATTCCAAATAAAGAAGGGAGGGGAGCCGCGTGCCGATCAGCCCGCAATTCATTCAGGAACTGCAGGATAAACTGGATATCGAAACCGTGATCGGCGCGCAGGTGGATCTCAAGCGCCGCGGCAAAACGCTGGTCGGGCTCTGCCCCTTTCACAACGAAAAAACGCCATCCTTCACGGTTTATCCCGACACGCGCTCCTTTTATTGCTTCGGCTGCGGCGCGGGCGGCGATATCATCACCTTCGTGCGCCGGATGGAGAATCTCGATTACGTCGAGGCGGTCCGGACGCTGGCGCAGCAGGCCGGCCTGCCCATGCCGGAGGACGGCTACGACGATTCCCTCTTTCGCCAGCGGCAGCGGCTGCTGGCCGCGAACCGCGCGGCGGCGCGCTTTTTCAACGCGCAGCTCAACGCGCCGGAGCACCGGGCGGCGCTCGAGTATTTCCTGCGCCGCGGGCTGACGCCGAATACGATCCGCCATTTCGGCCTGGGCTACGCGTCGGACGACTGGCGGCAGCTGACCGATCACCTGAAGGCGCAGGGCTTCACCGCGCAGGAGCTGGTGCTGGCCAATCTCGCGCGCCGGTCGGATAAAAACGGCCGCACGAGCTATTACGATAATTTCCGCAACCGCGTCATGTTCCCGATCATCGACCTGCAGGGCAACGTGATCGCCTTCGGCGGCCGGGTCATGGATGATTCCAAGCCGAAGTATATCAACACCGCCGATACGCCGGTCTATAAGAAAAGCAACGGCGTGTTCGCGCTGAATTTCGCCAAGAATTCCAATGAAAACCGGCTGATCCTCGTCGAGGGCTATATGGACGTGATCGCGCTGCATCAGGCGGGCTTTACCAATGCGATCGCCTGCCTTGGCACGGCGTTCACGAGCGAGCAGGCGAATCTGCTCTCCCGCTACGCCGACGAGATCCTGATCTGTTACGACAACGACGAGGCCGGGCGCAAGGCGACCCGGCGGGCGCTGGAGGTGCTGGGCAGGACCGGGCTCAAGCTGCTGGTGGTGCAGATGGAGGGCGGCAAGGACGCCGACGAGATCATCCGC
>JAFWCS010000517.1 GCA_017534365.1 Clostridia bacterium
TCCGATTTATTCATCGCTCAGTCCTCCGTGAGCTGCAGCTTGCGCCAGAGGCTCGGAATTGTTTCCATATGATTGCCGCAAAGATACAGCCCGATCCCGCCCAAAGAGACCGGACGGTTGATGACGTTTTTGCGCGGACGATAATAATATTCATACTGATCCTGCCCGACCGGCGCTTTGTAATCGCCCAGCGGGATCAGATCGAAATTCGCCGTTGTGATCTCCCGAAGCGCATGCCCCTGATTGCGCGCGATAGACAGCGCTTTCAGAAACACCTCCGCGCCCGTGACGGCCGAGCCGATATTCAGATGCACCCCCGCCGGATCCAGCGTGGTCAGCGATTGACAAAAGAACGCAAAGTCTCTGCCGCTGGTTTGACCGATGGCTGCAAAATCCGCTTTTGGGTGCTGGTGGATTATATCCGTCCCGATCGTGACGTGATAGGTCGCGGGCACACCCATCTGATACGCGCGGTAGAAAACACAGCGGTCACGATAGGGGAATCGCTCCGGATGCGCGTCCACATAGGCGGCAAGGCTCTGGCCGTAGCCGAGGCCCTGCTTTGCGCCTTCGAGGATCGCTTCGTTCATCCAGGCGCCGGTTTCCTCCCACATGCCGAAGGAGCCGTCCTCGATCGCAGTCGGCACATGCTCCGACGTGCCGCCTAAAAAAGCCAACTCGAAATCGTGAATGGAGCCCGCGCCATTGGAGGCCAGATGCGTGATATATCCGTCCTCGATCAGCCGGATCAGATACTTGGACAGGCCGCATTTGATCACGTGCGCGCCGTAAAAGCAGGTGACGCCGTATCCTTTTGCCCTTGCGTTTCTGATCTGCCTGACGAGAATGTCCAGCTCATCGCTTTCAAAAAGCGCGTCCGCATCTGTATCCGGTTCGCGCAGGGTATCCACCGTAACCAGATTATGCCGCTTTGCAGCGGAATACGTTTTTGTTATTGAAAAATCGATCGCCTCGGGTATGAACATCCGGCTTCCCCCTAAAACTTAATCACAAAATAATTCAACATTTATTTTACTCGAAGATAACGCAAATTGCAAGAGGATTTATAGATCGTACCGGGTATTTCTGGTTGGTTGTTCGTTTGCCAAGCAACTGGCAACACTTTTCTTTTAGCGGATCAGGCGATGGTTGGCTTTGTCAGGATCTTATGAAATGGATTCATTTAAATAGTTATTGTCACGACAGACCTTTTCGTCGCTGATAAACAATTGACAAAAGGATAGCAAAAAGATATAATATGAATAACTTTTGCAGGTCCTGTGTGCCATACTTATTTTTCAACAGGCAACCTCTCGGTTGAGATGCGTGCATCTTGACTGACGCGCTCTTGTTTTTGGAGGTTTCGCAGTTGCTCACAAAAGAACAAAAACAAAATAATCAACATACAGCGCATGCAGATTCAGCAGGAGGTGTTGGCTTGGACAGAGAACGCAGAGCGAAACTCAGTATTGTTGTATCTCTGGTCGCGCGTGTCGTGACTTTAGTCTGCGGTCTGATCGTTACGCCCCTGCTGCTCAAGGCCTTCGGCAGTGAGCTGTACGGCGCATCCGCCTCCGTTACGCAGTTTTTATCATTTATCATTTTGCTCAACGGCGGCGTATCCGGCGTCTCAAGAGCAGCTTTATACAAGCCGCTGGCTGATAATGATATGGAATCTGTCGGCAAGATCATATATGAAATCCGACGGTTCTATTTTGTCGTTGGCTCCATTTTTTTGGCTTACGTCATTCTCCTTGCCTGTTCATTTAAGGCGATCTCCCACTCGGAGGTTCTTGACTGGATGACTTCGTTCCTGCTGGTTGTTGTAATCAGCATCTCCACTTTTGCACAGTATTTTATCGGCATTTCAAACGCCATTCTATTAACGGCGGCGCAGCGCGTATATCTGCTTCAGCTCAATACAATTATCACAACGCTGCTGAACATGATCATGGTGGTCATTCTGGTTCATTTAAAAAGCAATATTGTTTTGGTAAAGTTTGTAAGCAGTCTCGTCTATGCGCTCAGTCCGATCCTGATGTGGGTCTACGTCAAAAAGATTTTTGTTCACCTGAAAGTGAAAAAAACCAATGAGGTGATTCTGAAGCAGAAGTGGACCGGTCTGGGCCAGCATATTGCCAGTTTTTTGCATGGCAATGTCGATATCGCGGTATTGACTGTCTTGGGCGATCTGGCTTATGTGGCGGTGTATTCTGTTTACAACATGGTCATCGCAAATATGTATAATGTCGTCTCCTCGTTCACAAGCGGAATGGAGGCTGTTTTCGGTGATATGCTTGCAAAGCGGGAAGCGGAAAAGCTGAAAAGCACCTTTGAGTTTTACGATACTTGGATTTCATTTGTTTCCGGATTGCTATTTTCTGTCACGACCGTCATGATCGTTCCGTTTATAAAAATCTATACGGACGGTGTGAATGACGCAAATTACATACAACCAGCATTTTCCGTTATTATTTCGCTTGCCATGTTTTATTACAGCGTCCGTGCGCCGTATCACTCCATAGTGATTGCGGCGGACCGTTTTAAACAGACACGGAAGGCTGCGTATGGGGAAGCGCTGATCAACCTGGTATTGTCGGTCGTCCTTGTGATGAAGTTCGGCCTGATCGGCGTTGCGATCGGTACGCTGGTGTCCGATCTGTTCCGATATGTTTATTACGCATGCTATCTTTCAAAGCATGTGCTGCATTTCAGTATGATCTCTTTTGTCAAACGGTTTGTGATCAATCTGGCAAATTATGCGCTGAGCTGCGCGGTCGGCTTTTTCCTTGTGCAGCAATTTACAATTACCGGTTATTTTGAATGGGCACTGGCCGGTCTTGCGACAACGGCGGCAGCACTCTTCCTGCATGTCCTGAGCATCCTTCTGTTCTACAGAGAGCAGATCGACGAATTCAAGAATGTTTTTTTAAAGCGAAAGCCGAAGAAAACTGTGGCAGAATAAATGCTGCACAACCGGCGGCAGATTTAAATAGGAGGCGAACCGGTGAACATGTCAAAGATTAAGCGCGTGTTATCAACTCTATTGGTAATCCTTAAAACTTTGCTTGCCTATCCTGCCGGCAGACTCTGCTATGGCGGCAAGCACATCTGGCTGGTGGAAGAACGCCCGAATCAGGCACAGGATAACGGGTATCATTTTTTCAAATATCTGAATACGTGCCGGCCTGATCGCCGCTGCTATTATGCAATCACGAAAGATTCTCCCAAGTATCAAACAGTCGCTGATCTCGGCGACGTGGTTCCTTACGGTTCGTTCAGGAACTGGATGCTGCTGTTCGGGTGCGAAGCAATCCTAACAACACATATATGGAGCACTGTTCCCATAGATATCTGGAGATTCAAAGAATTTATACTCAAGCATAGACCAAAAGCCCAAAAGCTTGTTTTTCTTCAGCACGGCGTTTTATATGCGGATATTCCTTCGCTGTACAGCGAACGCACGGGAGCGGATCTTTTCATCTGCAGCGCAAAGCCGGAGTATGATTATGTGATGGAGCACTATCATTACAAGCGTAATGAAGTTGTTTTTACCGGGCTTGCCCGCTATGATGCACTGCATGATTTTACTGTCAAAAAGCAAATTCTGATCATGCCCACCTGGCGAACCTGGCTGCAGAATCTCGGTGACGGATTGAAAGACAGCAAATACTTCCGGCAGTGGAATCAGGTGATTACGGACAGCGAATTCCTGAAAGCGGCGAAGAATGCCGGCTACTGCATTCTGTTTTATCCGCACCCTAATATGCAGCGGTACAGGGACTGTTTTGTTTCAAAGGACGAATCATTGATTATCGCCGATGAATACAAATATGAGATCCAGACGCTGCTGAAAGAATCCGCGCTGCTGATTACTGATTTCTCCAGTGTTTTCTTTGACTTCGCTTATATGCGAAAGCCGATGCTGTTTTTCCATTTTGACAAGGACCGCTACGCCATCGAACATTACCAAAAAGGCTATTTTGATCATGAGCGCGACGGCTTTGGTAAGGTGGCTTATACCGCCCGAGAGCTTGTCGCGGATTTCGAGGAGATTTTAGCGCAGGGCGTAACCTTAAGTGAAGAATACAGCAGGAGAATCGATCGGTTCTTTCCAATGTATGATCAAAAAAACTGCGAGCGGATCTGTCAGGCGGTTGAACATCTGTTTTAATGAAACCGAATGGAAAACAGATGCTGTACAAAAATAAGGGCTGTCATAAAGAGGAATAGCCTCCAGCGACAGCCCTATAAACTATTAAGTTGTATCAGATGAAAATATCAGATCCGTTCGACGTTTTCCTGATTCGCATCCTTACGTTTGAAGTAAATACTGCGTATCGCTGCTCGGTGAAAACAGCGCCGTGATATTTTTCTGCGATACGCGCAACATTTTTCATGCCGATCCCGTGATTCAACGGGTCGGCTTTTGTCGTTTTCAAATTTCCAATTCGATCTTTTTTCAGTGAGACATACGGGTTGGAAACAGTCAGCAGAAACTGTTCCCGCACAAGATCTGCTTCGATCTTTATAATTCTGTCGGATCTGCACTGCGCGGTCGCTTCCATGGCATTGTCAAGGAGATTTGACAGCACGGCGCACAGATCCACGTCATCAAAGCAGTTCGTCGGAATATAGCCCGTATAATGCAATTCAATGTTGTTCTCTGCCGCTGCGGCAGCTTTATGATTCAGAAGAACGTCCGCAGCCGGGTTGCCGGTCCGGATCTTTTTCGCTGCGGTCCTGACGGATTCTCCCAGCGTTTCGGTGTATTTTGCCGCTTCCTCAGTTCTGCCGCCCGCAAGCAGGGCGCTGATTACGATCATATGGTTTTTATAATCATGGCGAAATCTTCGAAGCTCTTCATCGGCTGCGGCGCGCTGCTCATAGAATTCTGTTTTCCTTTGCAGATCGGACAGGATCTGATTCTGCCTGAACGCCATCGCAGCGATTTTGAACAAAAGATAAAAGAGACACAGAAGGATGCCGACGACGGAAACGATATACATCGTCCGATACCAGCTTGCAGAGACGCCGAATTCTTTATAATAGCAGGTCAGCTCGAAGAATAGCAGCGCAAGCCAGACCCACAGCGGGATCTCAGCGAACACGCCGGGCAGGAAATTGATCCTTGACCTTGCGCAAAGAACGGGAACGGCAATTCCGATCAGCGTGAAGGCAGCAATGTTGACGCTGTATTCAAGGATCAGATTCGATCCAGTATAGGAGGAAACCAGCGCATACAGCATGTCAACTGTATATATGTAAACAAATACCGTGAGGAGGATCCTGCCTTTGCCGACTTGTTCGGTCATGAAATGCAATGCAAAAATATAAATCACATTGGAAATGAAATCCATGATCGAGTCGTAATCCGCGGTGCTGTTTCTCAGAAGAAAAATTCCGCAGATCGCATTGAGGAGCACCAAGGCGGAGAAAACAAGAATTTTCAGCTTGCCGACCTTGATTTTTTCCAGAAATACAAAGCGCATGATCACCAGCAAACTGATCACGGCCGACATATCTTTCAGAATATAAAGCATCGCCGTGCCTGCCTGGATCATACGCTTGCCGTCCTTTCGACTAAATCGAATACTTCAGGAAATTCATATAGCATTTATTGAAGTTGGCAATATTCCGCCTGCTGATCTCAACCTTTTCACCGTTGGAGAGCGTGATGACACTGCCTTCAATCTCGGTGATGTATTTCATATTGACCAGAAACCGTCTGTGCGTGCGGAAAAACCGCATGCTTTGAATCTCCGCCTGATAGTCCGAGATGCTTTTGGAGGATTGATACGTTTCATCCAGGCACCGGACGATGGAGTATTTTTCACTCGCTTCAATGTACATCACCTTTTCCAGGCTGATGTTGAGGGTCTTTTTATTGATGGGAACGATAATATAAGCCTTTTCTTTATATGCGGTAATAAAGCTGGTGATGGCCTGCTTGAGCGCGAGCTCATCGATGGGCTTGAGCAGGAAGCGGAACGCGCCTACCTCGTAACCTTCGTAAACATACTCGTTATAAGCAGTAATGAAGATGATCGTTGTTTTCAAGCCGCGGTTCCTGAGCTCTCTGGCCGCGTCAATCCCGGTCTTGCCGTCAAACACGATGTCGAGCAGGACGAGATCATACACGGAGGCTGCGGAAGAAAACTTGTCAATATCGTTATAAATATCAATATCCGCCTCGAGATTGGATTCGTTGACGTAATTCTTAACCTGAACCGCAATTTCCTCCGCGATCACCTTTTCATCCTCACATATCGCGATTTTCATGTGCATTACCCTTTCTCATATCATATTATAACATAAATCCATGCAATTGCAAATATGATTCATATTAAAATTATTTCAAATGATTATCAACCGCTTTCGGATGAACGGTATCAAAATCGGAATAAACGGTCACGGTTTCTACCGTTCGTCGGTTTTATATTGAATAATTATTTAGATTGTGTTAAGATGATATAAAATTAAGTTTTGATCAAATATAATGGAGTGATCTTATGAAGTTCAGAAAACTGATCGCAATGATACTTGCAGCCGTGATGGCTCTGACAGCAGCTTCCATGATATCTTTTGCCGACACTGAGGGGATCTACACTTACACAGTTTTAAACGGTTCTGCGATGATCACATCCGTGAATTACGCGGGGATCAAAGAGCTGGAGATCCCGGAAACGCTCGGCGGCTATCCTGTGAGGACGATTGCTGGGATCGGCAACACCTACAGCTACGGAACGGCAAATATGGTCGAAACGCTGTATATTCCCGCGAGCGTGACGTCGGTCGGCTCATCCGCATTGCGCAATTTCGACTGTGCGAAGGTCGTTGTGGATGAGAACAACCCGAGCTATTCCGCGGACGCAGCCGGCGTCCTGTTCAACAAGGACAAAACCGTTCTGGTCGCCTGCCCGTGCAGCCTGCAGCAAACGGAGTATGACTTCCCGGAGACGGTCAAAAGAATCGAATATACCGCCTTCGAGCAGTGCGCGTTCATTGAAAAGATCGTCCTGCCCGCGGGGCTTGAGAGTCTCGGCACGCAGAGCTTCTGCCAGATGCCCCGGCTGCGGGAGATCAACATTCCGGAAGGGATCACCGAGCTCGGCCAGAATATGTTCATTCAATGCAGATCGCTTGAGTCGATCACGCTGCCCTCAACGCTGCAGAAGGTCTCCAACA
>JAFWCS010000518.1 GCA_017534365.1 Clostridia bacterium
ACAAGCCCGTGTGAATGCAGCCCAGCTCAGGCAGAATACGCAAAGTGGTCGCTGCTTTCGAGAGGGGAGGTCGGCGCATGCTCGATCGGGCACAAATCAAGTCCTTAACGGCCATCGCGCGGCACATCCTCTATCAGGAGCACACGCCGCTGCCCGCGGCGGAGCCCGCCATGATGCGGCAGCTGTTTTATCTCCACGGGATGGAAAGCATGATCGACTGCTGTGAGGATCCGGCGCTCGCCCCGTTTCGCAAGCCGGAGAACGCCTTCGGGCATCTGCTGTATCACCGTTCGCTTGAGCAGACGCTGCTGCTGCTGTTTGCCGAAATGCACAGCCGCGGCATCAAAGCGGCCGTGCTCAAGGGCAAGGTGATCAACGAATGCTATCCGGCAAACGTCGTGCGCACGAGCGGAGACATCGATCTCTTCGTGCCCGGCAGGCAGCGGGAGGCGGTCGACCGCATGATGGCGGACCTGCACATCTCGATCGGCCGGGATATGGATCACGGCCAGTGCGGGGTGGACACGTTCGAAACCGCCGCCGGGGTGCGCATCGAAGTGCATTACCTCTATTTCCAGCGCCTGAGCGCCCGCCAGCGCAAGTATCTGCGCACGCAGGGCTGCTTTTCGGAAGACGCGATCGTGCCGTCCGCGGATGGGCGGTATGACACGCTCAGGCCGGATCTCCACCTGCTTTATCTGATCTATCACGCGGGGAAGCATCTGATGGTGCATACAGTGACGCTGCATATGCTCATGGATCTGACCGCGTTCATCAACCGCTACGCGCCGGAGATCGACGCGGCGGCTTTCCGGCGGATGATCCGCGCGCTGCGCTTCACCCGCATCTGCAACGCGCTGCTGTGCTTCTGCATGAAGTATCTGGGCATGCGCCGGGATTTCTGGAAGAAGACCGGCTGCAGCATGGAGCCCTTCCTGCGGCTCATGTTCAACGCAGGGCAGGAAACCTACTGGGAGCAATACATCAGCCGGATGCCCGGCGACTGGAAGTTTTATCCGAATATCTGCATCGAGCGGGACGGCGAATTCTTCCACCAGTATCAATGGCTGCCCAAGCGGATCTTTAAAAACAAATACACCTTTTCCACCTTCGTCGGCTGGGCGGCGATGCGCCTGCTTTGGCATTACGAAGTGGATTTCAGCGGAGAAGTGGCATGATCGAGGATGCATCCATCACCGTCGCGCTGATCGCCGAGGGGCACACAGTCCGCCTCACGCCGCAGGGCACGAGCATGCTGCCGCTGCTGAACGGCAAAACGGACAGCGTGGTGGTCGGCCCGCTGCAGGGCGCGCCGAAGGCCGGCGACCTTGTGTTCTATCGTGACGCGAACGGCACGCTGGTCGTGCACCGGGTGCTGCAGACGAACAAAGATGCCGGGACCTGCGATATCATGGGGGACGGCAATCTTTCCGTCGAGCGGGGCATTCCGCTGGCCGACGTCTACGGCCGCGCGGACCGCATCTGCCGCAACGGCAGGGAATTCTCCGCGCGCAACATTTTCTATCTTGTCTACGTCCTGATCTGGACGCACACGAAACGGTTTCGACGCAGGCTCCTTGAGCTTGTGAAGAAATAAAAGAAAAAACATTTTGGAAGGATGGAGATCGAAATGAGAAATTTTGAGACCCCCGAAATCACCGCGATCGCGGCGCTGGAGACCGAGCAGGTCTTCGCGAAGAAGTCCGGCGGCAACAGCAACAACGGTCGCTGGGGCGACGGCAACCAGAACAGCAACAATCATGGCGAAGGCCACGGCGATTGGCACGGCAACGGCCAGGGTGGTCATCACTAATCTCTGAGCAAGACTGTTCTCAGCGCCAACTGACAGAAATGGTGCGGGCGCCAAGTCCCGCGCCATCTTCCTGTCGGAGGGACCCTCCAACGGGTCCCATTCTTTTTTTACACGGTATTTTCCGGAGGAAATGAAATGAAACTGAACGAGACTTATCAGCTCGAACAGATCGCCGGGCGGCAGGTGCTGCTGCCGCAGGGGCAGGCGGTCATCGACGGCGGCATGGTCTATCAGCTCAACGACACCGCCGCCTGGGTGCTCGGCGCCCTGCGGGACGCGCCGGACGAGGCGACGCTGCTGCGCCGCGCGGCGGAGGAATTCCTGCCCGCATCGCCGGCTGAGCAGGCAACGCTGGAGACGGAGATCCGCGCGTTCTGCGATACGCTGCGCAAACTGCGCCTGCTCGAGGACTGAGCGGTGCGCGTGATCGACGTGACCGGTCTGCGGATCGGTCTGGACGTGCCGGACGCCTGGATTGACCCGGGCTTTTACCCGTATTTCACTGCGGGCGCGCCGGAGGCCTGCGTGCGCCTGGGGGCTGCGGAGCTCCTGCAGCGGCCCGGCGGCGAAACCTATGAAATGGAAGAACGCGTGACCGTCTGGCCGGATGCGGTGCGTATGCTTTACCGCGAGGATGAGCGGATCATCGGCACACTTCTGCGCCCGGATGCGCCGCTGCCTGAAATCATTGCGGTCGCGAAGGACGACGCCCCCGCGCCGTTTGAGCTCATGGACGCGATCAAGGGCAGCGTTTACTGCCTGCTGCAGCGGCGGGGCGTTTACGTGCTGCACAGCGCCTCCGTCATTCTGGACGGGCGCGTCTATGCGTTCAGCGCGCCGAGCGGCACGGGCAAGACCACCCACGCCGCGCTCTGGCGCAAGGTGTTCGGCGCGGAGGATTTCAACGGCGATCAGCTGGCAGTCATTGCCGGCGAACGCCCGGTCACGGCGCACGGCCTGCCCTGGTGCGGCAGCTCCGGCATTGCGCGCGCAGAGGCGCTGCCCCTCGGGGGCGTCTTCTTTCTGGAGCGCGGCAAAGAAAACCGGGCCGAACCGGTCGATGGGCTGCAGAAGCTCGCGCTGCTGGCCCAGCGCATGGTGGCGGATCATTTCACGCCCGGCGCGCTGGGGCGCACGATGAACGAACTGGCGCCGACGGCGCAGGCGCTGCCCTGCGCGCGGCTGACCTGCACGATGGAGGACGCGGCAGCCCGCGTGGCTGTGGCATACGCGCGCCGCGCAATGCGGCAGGAGGAGGGATGCGCATGAGAGAGAGGATCCGGAAATCATTCCGCGTGCTCATGGA
>JAFWCS010000519.1 GCA_017534365.1 Clostridia bacterium
CCTTGGAAGGCAAGCGTCATTCCGGCCGCGCAGCGCGGCTTCACCGGGAGTTATCGGCTATGGGGCGTCTGTCGACGCATGTCCTCGACACGGTCAACGGCAAGCCGGCCGCGGGCGTCGCGATCGCGCTCGACGCGCTGCTGCCCGATGGCAGCCGCGAGCGTGTGGTTGACACCGTGACCAATGCCGACGGCCGCACCGACCAGCCCCTGCTCAGCGGCACGCTGCCCGTCGGCAGCTATGAACTGACCTTCGCCATCGGCGATTATTTCCGCCATCTCGGCACGAAGCTGGCCGAGCCCGCCTTCCTCGACCTCGTGCCGATCCGCTTCGCCATCGCCGAGCCGGACGGACATTACCATGTGCCGCTACTCGCCTCGCCCTGGAGCTACTCGACCTATCGCGGCAGCTGAGACGATTTCGAAAAAGAGCATCTCCCAGAAGAGCACCTACGGCGGCTTCAGCGACGAATACTTTGAAGCTGTGAAGCTGCAGGATCAGCGGCTCGGCCAGATCTATGACGCGATCGACGCGCAGGGCCTGATGAAGGACAGCCTGTTCATCCTCGTGGCCGATCACGGCGAGACGGCGGGCGGCCACGGCGGCCAGACGCCGGAGGAAAGCGCCGTTGTGGTAGCGGTCGCGGGCCACAGCGTCAATCAGATGCAGTTGAGCGAGGAAACGCGCAACCGTGACGTCGCCGCCATCGCGCTGTATGCGCTGGGCATCGAGCAGCCGGAGCACTTCGCGTGCGCCGTGCCGGAGGGTCTGTTCGGCGAGAGCCGCGAAAAGACCGTCGCCCCCAACCCCAACGAGCGCAGCGCGGCGGATATTTTCCTGTCCGTCATTTACAGACTGGTCAACCTTCTGGTCGGCTGCTTCGATTTCCTTGCGAAATAATCATACGACGATAAAAAGCACAGCGCCCTGCAACGTATGCAAGGCGCTGTTTTTTAGGTCAATCAATGGATGAACAGCCCGCGCTTCACTTGATCTTTGTCACAACGTCACCTTTGACGAGGAAGGCGTTCTGCGCGAGCTCGATCATCGGCGTGTCGTTGAGCGAGTCGGTGTAGAAATTCTCCACCACTGCGTCCGGGAACGCCGCGCGGAAGGCCGCAACCTTGTTTTCGCGGTAACAGAAGCTGATCATCCGCATGCGCTCCACGTCCGTCACGCTGCCGATGAAGGTCCCGATGCCGAGCCTGCGGCAGATCTCCGCCAGAAAGATATCCATCGATGCGGAGAGAATCACGTCGTCCGGCTTTCGCTGCGCGAGATAGAAGGGCTTGATCTTGTGCATGTGCGTATCCCAGAAGCGCTTGACGTCGCCGTCCGGGTCGGTGATATGCTTGCGGCAGAAGGCCTCGATCGTGCCGGAATACTGTGCGATCGCGTCGTCGATCGACAGGCTGCCCCGCTTGTAGCGCGCAACGGCGTGAATTCCCCAGGGCAGGGCAAGCAGCAGCTGCGGATGCCGTTTGAGATAGAAGAAGAAGGCGTCCACGCCGCTCTCGCCGTGATAGATCGTGTTATCAAAATCGTATACGTTCACGTCAGTTCTCCCTTATACATTGAAGCGGAACAGCACCACGTCGCCGTCCTTCATCACGTAGTCCTTGCCTTCGCTGCGCACGAGGCCTTTTTCCTTCGCCGCGGCCAGCGAACCCTGCGCGAGCAGCTCTTCGTAGGGGATGACCTCGGCGCGGATGAAGCCGCGCTCAAAATCGCTGTGGATCTTGCCGGCCGCCTGCGGCGCCTTGGTGCCCTTTTTGATCGTCCACGCGCGCACCTCCGGCTGCCCGGCGGTGAGGAAGGAGATCAGGCCCAGCAGGGCGTAGCTCTTTTTGACCAGCAGGTCCAGACCGCCGGATTCCACGCCCAGCTCCGCGAGGAACATCTCTTTTTCCTCCGGCTCGAGCGAGGCGATCTCCGCCTCCAGCTCCGCGCAGATCGGCAGCACCTCGCTCTGCTCCGCAGCGGCGATGGCGCAGACCTTCTGATAATTCGCGTTGCTGTCGATGCCCGCGGCAAAGTCGCCTTCGCTCATGTTGCAGGCGTAGATGACGGGCTTCGCCGTCAGCAGCGCGACCTCCGCCATCCAGGCGGCCTCCTGATCGCTGCATTCCACGTTGCGGGCGGGGATGCTGTTTTCGAGCGCGTCCTTCAGCCGCTTGAGGAAGTCCAGCTCCGGCGCGAGGGATTTGTCGCCCTTCATCGCCTTGGCCACGCGGTCGATGCGGCGTTCCACCATTTCAAGATCTGAGAAGATCAGCTCCAGATTAATCGTTTCAATGTCGCGCGCCGGGTCGATCGTGGCGTCCACGTGGATGATGTCGTCATCCTCAAAGCAGCGCACCACGTGGATGATCGCATCCACCTCCCGGATGTGGGAGAGGAATTTGTTGCCCAGCCCTTCGCCCTTGGAAGCGCCGCGCACCAGGCCGGCGATATCGACGAATTCAATGAAGGCGGGCGTCACCTTGACGGGGTGATAGAGCTCCGCAAGCTTATCCAGCCGCTCGTCCGGCACCGCAACGACGCCGACGTTCGGCTCGATGGTGCAGAAAGCGTAGTTGGCCGATTGCGCGCCGGCGTTGGTGATGGCGTTGAAAAGCGTGCTCTTGCCCACGTTCGGCGGGCCGACGATTCCGAGTTTCATAAGTATTCCAGTCCTTTCAAAGAAATGCTCCTGCATCATTATAGCCGAACTTTATGAAAAATACAATATTAATTTTTATTTTACGGTTTACAAGCGGCGGTCTTGTGTTGTAAAATAGAAAAAGTATAAATAGCAAGGAGGGGTCCGGATGGAGTGTTCGCAGTTTCTGCGCAGCGAAATGCTGCTCGGCGCGCAATCGACGCAGGTCCTGCGGCAAAAGCGGGTGATCCTCTTCGGGCTGGGCGGCGTCGGCTCCTATGCGGCGGAGATCCTTGCCCGCGCCGGGATCGGCGAGATCACGGTCGTGGATCACGATACGGTCTCTGAGACCAACCTGAACCGGCAGCTCTGTGCCCTGCATTCCACGCTCGGCCGGCCGAAGGCCGCGGTCGTGCGGGAGCGGCTGCTGGATATCAACCCCGCCTGCCGCGTGACGGCGATTGAAAAAATGTATCTGCCGGCCTGCGCAAAGGAATTTGCGCTGGAAACGTATGACTATATCCTGGATGCGATCGACAACGTGACGGCCAAGCTCAGCCTCGCCGTCGAGGCGCAGGCGGCCGGCGTGTCGCTGATTGCCTGTATGGGCACGGGCAATAAATTCGACCCGATGCAGTTTCGGGTGTCCGATATCAACCGCACCAGCGGGGATCCGCTCTGCCGCGTGATGCGCAAAGAACTGCGCGCGCGGGGCGTCGACCGCCTGCAGGTCGTCTGGTCGCCGGAGCTGCCGGTGACGCCGGAAGGCACGCCGGAGCAGACCGGCCGGCGGCAGACCCCGGGCAGCCTGCCTTTCGTGCCGGGCGCAGCCGGCCTGCTGATGGCAGGAACGGTCGTGCGGGCGCTGCTGCAAACCGCGCCTGAGCAAACGCGCGAGGAGGAACTGAAATGAAAAAAGGATTTGCAATTCTGCTTGCGGCGCTGCTGCTTTTGAGCCTCGCCGCCTGCACCGGCAAGACGCCCGCCGATCCGGCGCAGACGACCGAGCCGACCACCGCCGTCGGGGAGGGCACGCTCAAGCTCGCTTATTCCAAAACGGATACGCTCGATCCCTACACCTGCACGACGGAAACGAACCAGCAGCTGCTGCGGCTGGTCTTTGAGGGGCTGTATCTGCCGGATCAGACCTATCAGGCGCAGCCGGTTATCGCCGAGAGCGCGATCCTGAACGGCACGGAGATCCACGTGACGCTCGCGCAGGTGAAATTCAGCGACGGCTCGGATCTGACCGCGACGGACGTCGTGGCCGCGTTCAACAGCGCCAAGGCTGCGCCCGCCTATGCGCAGCGGCTGGCGAATGTGACGCAGGCGAACGTCGCCGCGCCGAATATCGTGGCCTTCACGCTCACCGCCGCCGATCCCTACGCGCTCAGCTGCCTCGATTTCCCGGTCGCAAAAATGCAGGGCGACACGCTGATCGGCACCGGTCGCTACCGCATTGAAAAGGACGGGGACGACGTCTATTTTGTGGCCAATACCCAGCGCGCGGGCTTCGCGCCGGTGATCCAGACCGTGATGCTCGTGCCCGTGCGGGACAACACGACCCTCGGACGCAGCCTGGAGATCGGCAACACCGCGTTTTATTATGACGACCTGAGCAGCGGCCATTATCTGCGCCTGAACGCGCAGATGCGGGAGATCGGCATCAACAGTCTGGTCTTTGTCGGCTTCAACGCCGAAACCGAAGCGCTCCAGCCGGCCACCGTGCGGCGGGCGATCACGCTGGCCGTCGACCGCAAAAACGTGGTTGCGACCGCGTTTCAAGGTCATGCGCGGGTGACGGATACGCCCTTCAACCCCGACTGGTATGCGCTCGGCGCCAAGGAATCCGCTCCGGCCGACGGCATGACAGCGGCGAAAGAGCTGCTTGCCGAAACGAAGATCGTTCCGGCGGAAACGGAGCTGTCCGTGCTGGTGAATGCGGAGAACGCGTTCAAGCTGGAAGCCGCGCGGCTGGTCACGGAGACGCTCGAAGCGCTCGGGTTTCAGACTGTGCTGAAGGATTATTCCGCCGAGGAATTCA
>JAFWCS010000520.1 GCA_017534365.1 Clostridia bacterium
GATCGGCGCAAATATCAACGAAGCACAATACGGAAACAGCAAAGCAGATTTTATCGCAAAGCTGCACATTGCATTGAAAGAAACCGCCGAAACGGAATACTGGCTTCATCTTCTTCAAAAGTCTGGTTATCTGAATGATCCCTTGGCGCAATCGCTATTGATCGATTGTCTGGAGCTCAAGCGTATTCTGATCGCTTCCTTAAACACGGCAAAAGGAGAAAAAGAATCATGACACCTTCCGTTCCGCAAATTCGAACAGCGGTTGCCGACGATGCCGAAGATATCCGCAACGTCTGCGAATTCGGTCTTGGTTATCCTTGTGAAACCACATTGGTAAAACATCGCCTTGAAAATCTGCAAGCAGGGGAAGAAATCGTTTTCGTTGCCGAAATCAACGGGACAGTTGTCGGCTTCGTTCATGCCGATAAATACCGTTGCTTATATTATGAAACTGCGCTGAATATTCTCGGTCTTGCCGTCCTTCCGGCATGGCAGAAACAAGGCCTGGGGACACAGTTGATAAACGCAGTCGAAGACTGGGCTAAAGAAAACCAGATCCATGTGATTCGATTGAATTCCGGCGCATCCAGAACCAAGGCACACGGATTTTACCGAAGCCTCGGATATGACAACGAAAAAGAACAGCTCAGATTCATGAAGCAAATATAAAGTTGCTATTTCGTATAGTAAGCACAAAGCGAAAATCCTGTCATGCAAACGGCAGGATTTTCGCTTTGTATTCTTCATTTTTCAGTCTTCAGTATTCATTATTCATTAAAAAATGACAGAGTTTTCTAACTGAAATATGAACACTGAAAAACCGTCGAATGAAGAATGACGGGCGGGGTGCGGGTCTCCGGTGAGACCTCTGCGGCATAGTCGCAGCGTCCGGGAAGCCGCCGCTTTCGCGCCCGGCAGGAAAAAACCCGTTCCCGGCGCAAAACGTGGCGGGAAAACCTTGATTTTCGGGCACGCCCGCGCTATACTGAAAAATGACCTCAGGCAAACCGTTCCCTGAAATGCCAGCCGGGAATCCATCTTTCGGAACAATACAGCCAGACACAAGGAGACAACCTATGGAAACGTTTTATCAGGCACTGAAAATGATTTTTGTTCTGGTATTCAGCATCGGCCAGCTCTTTTCGCCGAAGATCGCGGGCGGAGATTTCCCGCCGAGCGCGCCTGTTGAGCCGGGCGACGCGTCAAAATACGTGCAGATCAGCGCGGCCGACGAGGGCTTTGACACCTGGCAGCCTGTCGAGAAGTACGGCGGATACCGCTACGGGCCTTCCATGATCCTCAACGCGGACGGCAGCCTGGACGTATGGAGCGCTGCGAACGGCCCCGGCGACATCACGGATATGGTGACCTACAAGCGCTATTCCGCTGATTTCAAAACGCGCACAAAAGAGGTCGTCGCCGTGAAGCCGACGGCGGAATGCTATGACAGAATGTGGACCTGCGATCCGGGCGCCGTCAAATTCGGCGGCTGGTATTACATAGGATACACGACGACCGTCAACCCCGGCGGCGTGGACAACGTCGTCTGCGTTGCGCGGAGCAAACACCCGCAGGGGCCGTTCACCGAAAAATGGACGGGCGACGGCTGGGGCGTGGATCCGGCGCCGATCCTGCCCTATGACGGAACGCCGGGATGCTTCGGCGTGGGCGAGCCTTCGTTCGTCGTTCTGGGCGACACGCTTTACATTTACTATTCCTGGTGTGACGAACGCGGCGCGGCAACGCGTGTCGCAACGGCGGACGCGACGGACGAAAACTGGCCGGCAACGATCCGTCGCCGCGGCGAGTGCATCCCGCCGAAGGACAGCGGCGATTCCGCAGACGTAAAATATGCGGATGCATACGGTCGCTTTATCGCCGTCTTCACCGAAAGACGCTTTTCGGATGAAAGCCGCGTTGCCGTGTGGGAATCCTTCGACGGGCTGACCTTCCGCCGCAGCGGCTATGTTGCGGCAAACACCTGCAAAAAGCTCCACAACTGCGGGATCTCCGGCAGAGCGGACGGCCACATCGGCGCAGGCGACCCGGTCTATCTGTCCTACGCCTACGCCGGCGCGGATGACGCCGGCAGCTGGGGCAACTGGGCGACCAGGATCCACAAAGTCACGCTGTCGCTTGCCGACGCGCCGATGGCGGACACGGCGGGCGTCACCCATTCGGACGTAGTCGTTTCCCCGAGAGAGATCAGCGTGATTCCCGAAATCCTCACAGTCAAGGCGGAGCGGCAGTCCTACACGATCAGCGAGCGCACGCAGTTCTGGATCATGGCCTATGATACGGACGGCTTCTGCTTCCCGCTCCTCACCGGCGTGCAATACGACGGCTATGACGCCTCCGTTGTGAAGATCGTCGGCGGACAGCTCTGCCCGGTCAGTCCGGGCACGACACGCGTCCGCCTCCAATGGCACGGCTTCCGGGGCGATTTTGTCGTGCACGTCACCGAATAAAGCCGATCCCCCGGCGCGTGACCGCGCAAAAAAACATCCTTCGGAAAACAAAAAGTCGAAAGGAGCTGGAACACTTGTCCGGTTTTTTGGATCACCTGGCTGATCGCATTCGGGCACAGGGATGGAATACGTTCTCTGTTGCCGCCGTGGAGGGAGACGGCGCCGTGCAAAGCGTCGAGCTGATCAATACCAACCCCTGTCAGGACGTTTATTCTCTCGCAAAGGCCTATACGATGACCGCGATCGGCATGCTGTATGACCGGGGACTTCTTACGCCCGACACCAGGATCGTTGATATTTTCCAGAAAGAACTGCCTGCCGGAACCGCGGACGAGTGGAGCCTTTGCACCGTCGACATGGCGCTGCGCCATCGTCTGGGTCTGCCGGGCGGCTTTCTCGATATCGACTGCACGCCGTCCACCGAATTCGGCGAGGATTTTCTCTCCTATCTGTTCCGCACGCCGCTCGTTTACACGCCGGATACCGACTGCAAGTATTCCGACGGCGCGTATTATCTGCTGGCAAGGATCGTGGATCAGCTCAGCGGCATGCACATGGATGATTTCCTCTGGCAGGAGCTGTTTCTGAAGCAGGGCGTATTGGAAGCGGCGATGAGCCATTGCCCCCAGGGCCATCCCATCGGCGCAACCGGGCTCTATATCCGGTCCGCCGATCTGGTCAAGCTCGGGCAGCTCTATCTGCGCGGCGGCGTTTATAACGGAACGCGGCTGCTGAGCGAGGAATGGATCCGGCTCGCGCTGGAGAGAGACTACTGCTTCGAATGGGATGAAACGCACAGCGTCTATTTCAAAGGCGGGATGCACGGGCAGAAGCTGGTGATCGACCCCGCGCGCGACCGGGCTGCCTGCATGGAATCCTTCGGCGCAAACGGCGATCTGTTCGTCGAATTTGTGCGGGACGCAGAATAACATCAGACGTTTTACCTTTTACGATGAAACTGAGAACCATGGTGAAAGTATGAAACAATATGATCTTTCCGACAACAGGATCGCGCTCGAAGGGCTGTACGGTTTTGAATCGCACGGGCGGTTTCGGCGTTATCCCGCCGAGATCATCGCCGCTTATCCGCGTCTGGCGGAAGCGGATAAAAAATGCGTCGGCGCGCGGCTGCGCTTTCGCACGGACAGCGGAAGCATCCGCGTGGCGTTCCGGCTCTCTCACCAATATGTGGACAGAGGGATGTCCTTCTATCAGGCAAACGCCGCCTATGCGTTCGTCGGCCCGTATGCAAGTGCCTCCTACGCCGCGCTGGTGAGCGCCGACGAACCCTACAAGGATGAAACGATCCGCACCGAATTCCGCAATGACGGCATGAACGACATCACCGTTTTCTTTCCGCAGAATCCGACGGTCGAGGGCGTCTGCATCGAGCTTGACGAAACCGCGGCTTTGCTGCCCCCGACGCCGCACCGGACCGCGCGCCCCTTCGTCTTTTACGGCTCGTCGATCACGCAGCAGGGGCACACGTCCACGTTTTTGGCCTATCCGACGCTGCTCTCCAGATTCTTTGACGCGGATTTCTATAATTTCGGCGCCTCCGGCAACGCCATGGGAGAACCGGAAATCGCGGAAATTCTTGCGCGGATCCCGAAGTCGCTGTTTTTCTTCGATTACGACCACAACGCGCCGACGGCAGCGTTCCTGCGCGAAACGCACGAAGCGTTCTTCCGCCGGTTCAGAGCCATAGATCCCGCGACGCCGGTCATCATGACGAGCCGCCCTGCGGCGGATACGGAGGAGACGGCCGCGCGCGCCGCGATCATCAGAGAAACCTATGACCACGCGCTTGTGCGCGGCGACCGGAACGTGTATTTCATTGACGGAACGACGCTGTTCGGCGACGTCGATCCGGCGCTGTGCACAACGGACCGGACCCACCCGAACGATCTCGGGCATTATCAGATCGCCAAAACGCTCGCGCGCCTGATTTTGAAAGAAAACCTCCCGGCAGGCTTTCGGAACGCAAACGAATAAGCATCCGAACCGCAGCCGCCGAAGCAGGGTTATCTAATCGGACCTGATGCAAATCGAATTATGACGGAGAGAGGACTATGAAACTGATTTTTATCGGCACTTCGCACGGCGTGCCGGAGCCGGACCGCCGCTGTTCTTCCTGTATCGTCGAAGCCGGCGGGAGTTATTATCTGTTTGATATGGGGACGCAGGTCGTGGAAGATCTGCGAAAGCGCGGCATTGCCGTGGAGGACGTCCGCCTTGCGATCTGCACGCATCCGCACGGCGACCACACGGACGGATTGATCTCTTTTGTGGATCTAGCAAACTGGTATTTCAAAGCCGCCGATCCGCTGATCCTGCTGCCGGATCCCCGTATGATCCCGCCGCTGCGCGCCTGGATCTCGGCAACGGACGAAGGCAAACCCCTGCGCGAAGATCTGCGCATTGCTTCCTTCCGCGAGGGCGTCGCGTATGAAGATGAAACCCTGCGGGTGACGGCAATCCGGACGAAGCACTGTGAAAACTCTTTCGCCTTTCTGCTCGAGGCAGAGGAAAAGAAGGTGCTGCTGACCGGCGATCTTTGCCGCCCGGGCGTGGATTTCCCGCAGATCGCGTTTGAAACCGCGCTGGATCTGCTCGTTTGTGAAGCCGCGCATTTTTCGCCGGAGGACTGCATCCCGTTTTTCGACAGGACAAAGGCGAAACGGATCCTGCACACACATGTCAACGAACGCCGCTGGGCAGACGCTTTGACGCGTCAGCTTGCCGCCGCGCATCCCTATGCCTACGGCGTGGCTTTTGACGGAATGGAAGTCACCGTCTAGCGCGGCCGCGTTCTGCGGAAGGGTCAAATCGAGAAAAAAGGGGTGAAAGGATGCGCACCGTCAGAGAGCAACATTACGTCGGATACGGCGAAGCGCTTGCCTACGGTTTTGCCGCAGGAGGAAAGAGCTTTGTCACGACGCCGACGCAAAGCGGTTATCTGTCTCTTTTCTTTACAAAAGTATTCGGTCTGCCCGCCGGCGCGGTCTCCTTTATGATGCTGCTCTCCGGGCTGTGGGACGCGGTCAACGATCCGCTGATCGGCTCCGTTGTGGATAAAACGAGAACGGGGTACGGCAAGCTGCGGCCGTGGCTGATCGTCACGCCCCTGCCGTTCGCCGCTCTAACGGTGCTGCTGTTCGGCGGCCCGTCGTTTCTGGGCGGCGTTTCCTCTGTCGGCGTCAAAATTGCCTATATGTACGGTTCCTATCTTTTGTGGGAACTTTGCTTTACTTTTGCGGACGTGCCCTTCAACGGCATGACGACTGCGGTTTCGCCGCTCCCGCAGGACCGGACAAGGGTCATTTCGTTTTCGACCTTTATCAGCGGTATCGTAGCCGGCGCATCGCAGACGCTGCTGCTCTCACTGATGGACGCGTCCGAAAAAGGTGTGTGGCACGTTGGTCTGAAAACGGTTTTTTTGCTCATCGGCGTGATCGCTGCCGTCTTCGTCGGCGGGCTGTTCTCGCTTGCCGGGATCTTTACCAAAGAGCGGGTCGTGCAGTCCGCGCGCCAGCCGAGCATCCGCGAGAGTTTCCGGGTGCTTTTGCACAACAAGCCGCTGCTGCTGATCGTGCTGAGCAATATGCTCATGTCCGCCGGCGGGCTTTATAACGTATTCACCACGTATTATTTCGCCGAGGTCGTGCAGCTCAACTCCCTGAAGCTGCTGATTGACATTCCCGGCGGCGCGGTGGGCATCGCCACCTATCCGTTTATTCCGGCGATCAAACGCAGA
>JAFWCS010000057.1 GCA_017534365.1 Clostridia bacterium
AAGATCATGGAAAAGGCCAAAACCGTGGACGTTGCGCGCTTTGACGATCCGGAATTCTACACGAAGATGGAAAACGCCAACCGCGAGGCCGGCGGCCGGCCGCTGCAGGTGCTCAGCTCCACGTTTGAGATCCTCTCCGCCGTGATCTCGATCATCAGTTTTATCATCGTGCTGTTTGCTGTGAGCGCCGTCGCGCCATTCATCATCATTCTGGCCGCGCTGCCCGCGACGATCATCAATTTCATTTTCCGGCGCAAGAATACGGATTATATGTTCCGGCGGTCCAAGGAGCGCCGGCAGATGATGTATTATTCGGATGTGATCGTCGATAAGGATCTGGTCAAGGAAATGCGGATGTTCAATCTGTCCGACACCTTCACCGCGCGCTATCGGCAGGTGTTCGCCGGCTATTTCGCCGGGCTGAAAAAGCTGATCCTGAGCGAGCTGTTCTGGAATATTGCCGCAACGGTCGTCACGACCGTGGTCAACTGCGTTTTCTTTGTGCTCATCGCGCGCGGCGTGGTGGCAGGGGACTACGAGGTCGGCAACTATTCGCTTTATACCGGCGCGCTGACCTCGATCGCTTCCGGCATTGCCGTGCTGATCTCCACGACCGCCACGATTTATGAGGGCACGCTCTTTATCAACAATCTGATCGCGTTCATGAATGAAAAATGTCACGTGGTCGCAACGATCGACCCGCCGCGCCCCGTGCAGCGCCACGCGCCGCACACGATCGAATTCCGCGACGTTTCCTTCCGCTATCCCGGCACGAAGAAGGATGTGCTCAAGCATATTGATCTGCGCATCGAGGCGGGAGAGACCGTCGTGCTCGTCGGCCTGAACGGCGCGGGCAAAACCACGCTGATCAAGCTCCTGACCCGGCTATATGATCCCACGCAGGGCGTGATCCTGCTCGACGGCCATGATATCCGGGAGTATGACGTGGCAGCGCTTTATGAAATGTTCGGCATCATCTTTCAGGATTTCGGAAAATACGCCGTTTCCGTGCGCGACAACATTGCGTTCGGCGAAGTGCTCAAGGAGATCGCGCCGGCGCAGATCGCCGACGCCGCGCGGCAGAGCGGCGCGGATGCGTTCATTGAGAAGCTCGAGCGCGGGTATGACACGCCCCTCATGCGCTATTTTGAAGACAGCGGCGTGGAGCTTTCGATCGGCCAGTGGCAGAAGCTGGCGATTGCCCGCGCGTTCTACAGCGATTCGGATATCCTGATCCTCGACGAGCCGACGGCCTCGCTCGACCCGCTGGCCGAGCAGGAGATCTATAACCAGTTCGACACCCTGCGCAAGGAGAAGACCAGCATCTTCGTTTCGCACCGGCTCTCGAGCGCGACGGTGGCGGATAAGATCGTCGTGCTGGAATACGGCGAGATCGCGGAGATCGGCGATCACAAGTCGCTGATGGAGAAGCGCGGGAAATATCACGAGCTGTTCAGCGTGCAGGCAAGCCGCTATCAGCAGACGGAGGCGGAAGCATGAAAAATGGAGGCAAAGCCGTCCTCGGCATCCTGGCCGGCACGGCAGGCTATTTCGCGCTGACGGCGGGGGCTTATCTGCCTTTCGTGGCGCGGGAGGCGCGAAAGGACTATGACGACGACTGCGATTATCTGCTGATCCTCGGCGGGGATATCCTCGGCGCAGATACGCCCAGTCCCCAGCTGCTTGCGCGCATGGAGCGCGCGGCGGCGTATCTCCGGGCGCACCCGCAGACGGTCGCCGTGCCCTGCGGCGGCAACTTCCGGCCGGCGCAGCGTGTGAGCGAAGCGGAGATCATCGCGCGTTTTCTGATCGCGCAGGGGATCGACCCGGCGCGTCTCCTCCCGGAGGATCGCTCGACGACGACCTATGAAAACTTCGAATACGCGCTGCCCCTGATCGCGCAGTACCGCGCCGAAACCGGCGGGGGAGAGCGGGTCGGCTTTCTGACCAGCAGCTATCACATGCACCGCGCGGGCGTCATTGCGCGCCGCCGCGGCCTGCCGCAGCCGCTGCGCGTCACCGCCCCGACCCCCGGCGCGGCGTGGAAACGCTTCGTGCGGGAATACTTCGTGGCCTATGAATTGCTATATCATTGGTAATTGCGCAGACTTGAACGGCGGGCGATTGGTAATCGGGTCTCCGCTGCCGCGTCTGTCGTTGCTTCTGCGGCTTGTGCCGCAGAGGTGTCCACCGGCGACTCGCAACCCCTACGCAGTAGCCAACGGCAACGTACGGTAGGGGCGAATATTATTCGCCCGCAAAAAAATGCCACGGGTTTTCGACGGCACGCCGTGGGTATGCGCTGCTTTTTGGGAACGGGCGATTGATAATCGCCCCTACATATCAACGACGATGCAGGTAGGGGCGAATCGTATTCGCCCGCAAATGATGGTACGGGTTTCCGGCGTGTAGTGTAGGGAACGCATAAATGCGTTCCGACCGCGCGGCACGCGCGGCGTTGCTCCGGCGGCTTATGCGGGTTTCGCGGCACGCATGAATGCGCGCCCTACGGCGGTCAAGTATGATTCATAATTAGCATTTGACATCCCTGTCAATTTGTGCTAATATATTCAAATAAAGCGCTTCGCTTTTGTTCAATTTGTTGCGGTTGGAGGGGTTTCAATGCCTGGAATCAAAGAGTATATTCAAGCATTCGGCGACGTGCCGTTTGCAAAGCGGCCGTTCGGCGATGCGGATAATCTGACGCTCTGTCAGGTGTTCTATATGCCGTTTGAGCAGGTGGTGTCGCCGTCGTTTGACGATGAACCCGTCCCGTATTCGGATGCCTGCTACGGCGTATTTGAGAAGCGCGGCTATCATCACTCCCGCCTGGGTCTGATGATTCCGAACGACGCGAGCGTCAACATGATGGCCATGGAGCAGCAGAAGCGGTTCGCGGAAATGAAGCTCTGGGCCGTGCGCGAGGTCTTTGAGCACGAGCCGGCCGTGCAGTTCGCCGCCGGCACCTTCCTGCTGCCGGACGGCACGGCGGTCATCCTCTACCGCGGCACGGACGATACGATCATCGGCTGGAAGGAAGATATGGATATCTTCATCAACGGCGCGATCCCGTCTTATCAGCTGGCGCTGGATTATCTCAACGACGTCGCCGCCCATACGGATGGCGATCTCATCCTCTGCGGCCATTCCAAAGGCGGCCATCTCGCGCTGTACGCGGCGCTGAAAACGGACCCCGCCGTCCGCGCCCGTATCCGGTGCGTCTATAACAACGACGGCCCGGGCTACGACGATTATTCGCTCTTTGCGACCGAGGCCTATCGCGCGCTGCTGCCGCGCTACCGCCATCTCGTGCCGCATTCCTCGGCGGTCGGCATGGTGCTCTCGCATGACTATGATTTCACCGCCGTCGTCAGCAGTCTGCCCTTCGGTCCGCTGCAGCATGACCTCTGCTCCTGGCAGATCGAAAACGGCGAACTGGTCACGCGGGCGGATGTGGACAATCTGGCGAAGATCACGGACGTTGCCTTCAGTGATTTCCTCGGCAGCTTCAGCGAGGAATCCCGCAAAAACGCCGGTGAGATCGCCGCAACGCTGATCCGCGCGGTCCATATTGATTCGCTGGCCGACACGGCCAGGCAGCTGCCGCAGGCGGCCAGGCGCTTCGGCGACGGCTGGTTCGGCATTGCCAAGGACGCCCGCAAGCTCTTCTGGAAGACCATTGCGCCGATGCCGAAGATCATCGTGAACGCCGCGAAGAATATCAAGGAAGAAACCGTGCCGAACGCAGCGAAGGCGGCGGCCGTCTATCTCGGGAAAGCGGCGGCGACGGTATGACGCAGCGCGCGGACGTGATCGCCTGCTGCCTGACCTTTCCGCACGCGTATGAGGATTATCCGTTTGACGATCCGAACTGGACGGTCATGCGCCGGCGCGATACAAAACGCGGCTTCGCCTGGATCTTTGAGCGCGAGGGGCGGATCTGGGTCAATCTCAAGGCGCAGCCGGAGACGGTGCAGTTCTGGATCCGCGTGTTTCCCGCCTGCCTGCCGGCCTATCACATGAATAAAACGCACTGGTTTTCCGTGATCCTCGACGGCTCCGTGCCGGAGGATCAGCTCGAGCAGATGATTGCCGAGAGCCACGCCCTGTGCGGCAGGCAGAAAAAGCACAGCGTAAAATAAAGCAAGCAGCACCCTGATCGGTTTCGGTCAGGGTGCTGTTTCGTGTTGTTTACAGCCGCCAATGGACGCTGAGCAGCGAGGCGCAGGGGTCGCCCTGATATCTGGCGTAATACACCGTGAACAGGGAGCCGTCCGGCAGCGCGGCCGTTGCCGGGTAGCCGATGTCGTTGTCGTCACAGGCAGCAAGGAAGAATTCCTCGTCCGAGATTTCTCCCGTCGCGGAGACTCTTCTGCCGTAAATGCCGTAGGGCGGGATGCGTCGGCCATAGGTCAGCACCGCGCCGTCCGCCGTCCGGCAGAGATGCGGCGGCGAGCCGCAGATCCCGGTCTCCGCCCAGTCCTTCCAGCTGATCCCGCCGTCCTCTGAAACAGCGCGCAGCATCGTGAAATAGTGATCGTCTGCCGTCAGATGCGTGCGGAACAGCGCGAGGATGCGTCCGTCCGGCAGCTCCGTGCAGTGGACCTCATACAGCTGGTCAAGCCGGTAGGCGGCAGGGGGCACGCAGTTGCCTTTGAAAGTAAAGGTTTCGCCGCCGTCCTTGCTCGCATAGGCGAAAAAGCGGTTGGCTTCGTCCGGATTGGTTGAAAACGCCGCCTTGCCGAGATACAGGATCTCTCCGCTGCGCAGCAGGATCGGCCCGTGCGTCGCGTGGACCGGGATGCGTTTTTCCGGCAGCGTAAAAGCGCCGTAATCCGTCAGCAGGCGATAAAAGGAGCCGCCGACGCGCGCCGCCGCCGGGATCGTATCATACATCTGCACGAGGCCGAGGCCGGCCGTGCCGCTGTCCTGCCGGAGCCATTCGGTGAACTCCGTTTCGTAGGTTTCCGCGTGATGCGCGCAGCGCGTGACGAGCATCCGCCCGCCGCCGAGATACAGGATCCCCGGGTCGCGGTCGTCCAGAAACGAGTCGCAGACCATGCGCGGCAGGTCGAAGCGCACGCCGCCGTCCCGGCTTTTGAATAAAACGATCTTGCCGAACGGGCACATATGCCCCATGCGCATTCCGGAGCAGACGACGTAGATCGTGCCGTTTTCATCCGCGCAGACGGACGGCCAGGCGTGATAAGCAAAGAAACTGTCTGTGACGCGCGCAGCGATGCCCTGACGCAGGATCTCCATAATACCGCCTCCATGTCCCGGCTGCAGCCGGGGTACATATATGAATTGATTCTTATAATATAATACAGGATTCGCTGTGCTTTTGCAAGCGTAAAACGCGATCGCGGCATAAAAAAGCAACGGATGACCGAGATCACCCGTTGCTTGCGTTAAGGTTTCAGATGATCTGCGGAAGGGCTGCAGCATGCATTCTTTCTTTTCTGCAAGGCTTGAAAAATGCAAACGCATCCTTTATAATTGATACAGACCATCATGAAAGGCGGATGTTTATGACCTTGAAACGCTTCCTCAGTCTCCTCCTGGCCTGTCTGCTGCTGTTTACGATCGCGACGCCTGCGTTTGCGGCCGGCGCGACCGCTGCGCAGGATACCGCCGAACCCGGCAGCGGATTTCAGAATTTCTTCCGCGCGCTGATCGAATGGTTCACAGCGCTCTGGAACAAGCTGATGTCGATCTTTCAGCCAAATAAACGAATTGTGAGGAAAACCATGAATCAGAATGCGATCCATATGCTGCAGTCCGTCACTGATACGATCTGCGACAGCTTCATCATCACGACGGAGGACGGCAAGGTCCTCGTGATCGACGGCGGTCACCGGAGCGAAACGGAATATTTTCTGAATTATCTGAAGGGCGTTACCGGCAAAAGGAAGCCGCATATCGACGCCTGGTTCCTCTCCCATCCGCACGACGATCACTGCGAGGTGTTTCTGGAGGTGGTCGCAAATCACAGCGGAGAAGTGACGTTTGATAAGGTCTATGCCAATTTCCCGGAGGCGTCGTTCTATGAGGGCATCGACGAATGGTGCGTTGCCGTGATCTCCGAATTCGACCGCCTGCGCCCCGCGTTCGCGGAGAAGGTCGCCGAGCTGCATGAGGGTGACGTGTTCAACGTCGGCGCTGCGAAATTCACGGTGTTTTACACGTTCAATCCCGAATGGAAGGGCGGCAACGACGGCTCCACGATCATGCGCATGGATCTCGGCGGCACGAGCGTGATGTTCACCGGCGACGCAACCGCGACCCCCGGCAATTACGTCGTGGAGAAGTACGGCGAGAGCGGCCTGCTGCACCGCGATTACTGCAAGATGGCGCATCACGGGCAGGATGGCGTGGATCGGAATTTCTATGAAGCGGTCGCGCCGAAGGTCTGCCTGTGGCCGACCCCGACCTGGGTCTATGAGAATACCAACGGCAATCTGCATACCTTCGAGACCCGCGCCTGGGTCGAGGCGCTCGGCGTGGAGAAGGAATACAAGTCCTTTGAGGGTACGGCCGTGATCGGCATGCTGCCCCGCATCGTCACAACGACCGACGTGTTTGAAGACGGCTATCCCGCGGACCGTGCGATCGACCGGCTGGCCGCGCTCGGCTACGAAGGGATCGACATGGGCTTCGATTACTGGACGTTTGAAGGCTCGCCCTTCCTCAGTGAGAACTATCTGGACTGGGCGCGCGGCCTGAAAGCGCACGCGGATGAGGTCGGCATTCCTTATACGCACGCCCACGCGCCGGGCGACGCCGGCGCAGGTGAGGTGATCGGCCGTTCGATCGAAGCGGCCGCAGCCCTGGGTGCAAGATATCTTGTCGTGCATCCGATCTGGCAGGATGAAGACGGCAGCGCCATCAGAAGCAAGGCGAAGTTCCTTCGGGTGAATGCTGAAGCGATCCGGC